>JAHBVV010000035.1 GCA_019637335.1 Candidatus Hydrogenedentota bacterium
GAGTGCGTTGGCATCCAGTTCTTCTTCCGAATATATGGTCTGCACTACCGACAAGGCTCAAGGAATCTCGCATCCGCTCATAGCGTCGCCGCCCAGAAGTGAGAACCGAGCAATCGACTCCTATTTGCCGTCATTGTTGCCGATGTACCTGCAAACCGGATGAGCCGCTTATGCGATTGCCCCGCCGCGCCAGCACGTTCTCGCTAAAGCCTCCCCGCCGTGATGCCGATAAAGCCGTTGCGACGGATTCTGAACAGACGACAACCGGGGAGTGCGCTGCCATGGGAATTCTGGCGATTTCTGGCGGGCTGCCGCCGCTCGGCATGCCCAATACGATACCTTCACGCTTGTTCGCGGGCGCCCAGGCCGCCAAAGGGGCCCCGCCACCCTCCGGACGCCCCCAACCCGAGCGCGCCGCGGTCAACCTTCCCGATCTGGCCTACTCCGCCCGAGAGACCCGCCAGCGCTTGAGCGCCAGCCTTTCCGCGACCACGTTGGCCGGCGATGCCGCCGGAAACGCCGAGTTTACCTCGCTGCAGCTCGAATTCGATTTTTTCCGGGAGACCCGCGCCGAGGAGCTCGCGTACTTCCGGCGCCGGACCGACGCCGCGGGCGATCGGCTGGAGGCGGGGCAGCGGGCGGACTTCTTCGCCGCGCGCGAGGAGATTTCGGCGCGATTCTCGTTCTCGATCGGCCTGTCCGGCGCCGCGCTGAACGGTTTCGCCGGGGCGGCGGAAGGCGCGGTGGACGCCCGGGAAATCATCGAAAGGCTCCTTGAAATCGCGCGGGGCCTGCTTGAAAAGGCGGACGAACTGTTCGAAAAGTTCTTCGCGCCGTTGGACGGCGGCGATCCGGCCTATGCGGCGCGATCTCTGGATGCGCTGTTCAGCGCGTTCGCCTCGGAGATCCAGGCAATCTTCTCGGGTGAACGCGGATTGCCGTTCGCCGGCGCGCGCCAACTCGAGTTCCGGTTCGAGTTCAGCGCCTCGGTCACGGTCACCCAGGCCACCGTGCAACAGGGCGACCCCATCGTGCTCGACCTCGATGGAGACGGTATTGAGCTGACCACCTACCAGCAGGGGGCGCGCTTCGACCTGATCGGCTCCGGCCGCGCGCAGCAGGTGGCCTTCGTCCACGGCGGGGACGCCTTTCTCGCGCTTGACCGGAACGGCGACGGCGTCATCAACAGCGGCCTGGAGCTCTTCGGCGAACAGCACGGCGCCCGCAATGGGTTCGAGGAACTCCGGCGCTTCGATGACAACGGCGACGGGGTCATCGACCGCCGGGACGCGGTATTCGATTCGCTGCTGCTGTTCCGAGACAACGGCAATGGCGTCACCGAGCCGGGAGAGTTGTTGTCGCTTGCCGAGGCCGGAATCGTCTCGATCAGCCTCGACTACGCGGAGGTGGACAAACGCGCCGCCGGGGGCAACCGGATCACCCAGATCGCGTCCTTCGCGCGCGCGGACGGCAGCCGGGGCGTCGCCGCGGACGCACTGCTGAATTATATCGTCTGATCGAGACGCTTTTCCGGAAAGCGTGGGGATCCTTCGCCATTTCCTGTATAATCAGGTGAACGAAGGAGGTCCGTATGCTCGAAGTCGAGATCCTGGGGGTCAGCCAGGCCGAGGAACACCAATACCCGCTCGTATTGCTGCGCCACGAAAACAAGGTGCTGCCGATACTGGTGGGGCTTCCGGAGGCCAGCGCAATCCAGATTGGCCTCCTGGGGGAAAAGACCGCCCGCCCCATGACGCACGACCTCATCTGCAACCTTCTCGTCGGGTTGCGCGGTGAGGTGACGTCGGTCAACATCTACAAGCTCGAAAACGAAACCTTCCTCGCCCACCTGAACGTCGAGCAAAAGGACGCGGACGGCCAGGTCGAGCAGATCCTTCGCGTCGACACCCGCCCGAGCGACGGAATCGCCATTGCGGTGCGGGTCGGCTGCCCCATCATGGTGGCTGAGGAAGTTATGGAAAGCGCGGCCCAGGACGCCTCCATCCTCGGCGACGCCGACGACGACGACACCGACAGCGACGACGACAGCCCCTTCTGACGCGCCCGAAGAAAGCGGTATTCGGCGGCTCGCCTCCGGCGCGTTGCGGGCGGGCCGTCCGCCCGCATCGCGCCGAAGGCGCGAATCGTATAAACGGCGGTGATCCGGGTTCAGTCGTCTCCCCGCTCTAAGGCGCCGATATCGCAAACACGCCATGCACCTCCGGTGCATTGCAGGCGGGGACGCCTGCGCTCCCAGCCTGGCGCGCTCTCGTCGTAGTATCTCGGCATGACAAGAATGGGCTGGCGCTACTTCAGACCGCTAAAGTGTTACCAATCCGCCAAAGTCTTTCACGGCTTGCAACGTCGCCCGAGGCAGAATCACCCTGTGAATCAAGCGTAATCTGCCGGTAATCCTCCTGCGACCGATATCAATTTCTCTCCGGTTGCGGCCGAATGCCGCCCGGCGCCAATTCGAGGTTCACACCCTCATGCGCCGCCACCGGTTGCGTCTGGAACCAGTCGCCCGCGCGCGAACACCGAGCGCGCTTGCTTTATTCCCGCCAAAGCGCTACATTTAAGGCGGGGAACGGGGAAGGGGAATGTCCGCGTCCAAGTTGAATTCGTCGGGCTCGAATACCACACAACGTATTGCCGGAGGTGTATTATGGCAAAGAAAAAAGAAGTGAATGTGGCGGTTGTCGGCGCAAGTTTTATGGGGAAAGCCCATAGCAATGGCTGGCGCAAGGTCGATATGTTTTTTGACGCGCCGGTGAAACCCGTCATGAAGGTGCTCTGCGACAAGGAGCAGAGCCTGCTCGACGCCAACGCGGAGAAGTGGGGCTGGCAGGAAACCGCCACGGACTGGAAGGCCCTGCTGGAGCGCGACGACATCGACATCATCGATATCTGCACGCCCAACTTCCTGCATCCGGAAATCGCGGTCGCCGCGGCAAAGGCCGGCAAGCATATTGTCTGTGAGAAGCCCCTGGCGAGTTCGCTGAAGGAAGCCGAGGCCATGCAGAAGGCCGTGGACGCCGCCGGCGTCAAAAACATGTGCGCATTCAGCTACCGCTTCGTGCCCGCCATCCAGACCATCAAGAACCTGATCGACAAGAACCAGCTCGGCGAGATCTTTCACTTCCGCGCGGCCTACCAGCAGGACTGGATCGTCGATCCCGAGTTCCCGATGGTGTGGCGCCTGAAGAAGAAGCACACGGGTTCCGGCGCCCTGGGCGATATCGGCGCCCACATCACCGATCTCTGCCAGTTCCTCGTCGGCGATATTGCCGAAGTGACTTCCGCGCTCGAAACCTTCATCAAGAAGCGTGTGGTCGCGGAGAGCGACACCGGCGCCTGGGAAGCCAAGGGCAGCAAGAAGTCGAAGCAGTACGACACGGTGGACGTGGACGATGCCGCCATTTTCCTCGCCCGGATCAAGAACGCCAATACCCTCGCCACCTTCGAAGCCACGCGCTTCGCGCCGGGCCGCCGCAACTACAACAACATCGAGATTTACGGCAGCAAGGGCTCGGTGATCTGGAATCTGGAGGACATCAACTACTTCCAGTATTTCAATCGGAGCGACCCCGATCTGCTCCAGGGCTTCCGCCGCGTCTCGGCCTGCGATATCGGCCATCCCTTCACGGCCGCCTGGTGGCCCCCGGGACACACGATCGGCTACGAGCACCTTTTCGTTCACGAGTTGTATGAGTTCGTCTGCGGCCTGAACAAGAAGAAACCCAACTTCCCGACCTTCGAGGATGGGGTGAAGTGCCAGCGGGTTCTCGAGACCGTCGAGAAAGCCGCCAAGACCCGGAAATGGGAGAAAGTGGAATAACGTTGCCCCGGGGCGCTACCTTGGAGAGCCCGCCGTTTCCAGGGACACGAGAGACGGTGGAGACGCCGGCGTGGGTGCGCTGGTTGTCTCCGCTGTCGCTGCAATAACGCGCCACGGCGACGGCCCAAATCTAACCGAAGGAGAAAACACGATGAAACTCGGACTGCTGACCGTCATGTTCGGGAAGGAGCCCCTCGAGAAGGTGCTGGAAATCATCCGGCCCCTGAACCTCGACACCGTGGAGCTCGGCACCGGAAATTACCCGGGTGACGCCCACGCGCCCCTTCAGGAACTCCTGAAATCCAAGCCGAAGCGCGACGCGCTGCTCGATCTGCTCAAGCGCGAAGGCAAGGAAATCAGCGCGCTGAGCTGCCACGGCAACTGCCTCCACCCCAACAAGGCGTTTGCGAAAAAGTGCCAGCAGGTCCAGACGGACACCATCAAGCTCGCCGAAAAGCTCGGCGTCAAGACCGTCAACGACTTCTCCGGCTGCCCCGGCTCCGATCCGAAGGCGCAGCAGCCCAACTGGGTCACCTGTGCCTGGCCGCCGGAATACCTGGACATCCTCGATTACCAGTGGAACCAAATCGTCATCCCTTACTGGAAGAAGCAGGCGAAGTTCGCGAAGGACCACGGCGTGCGCATCGCCTTTGAGGCCCATCCCGGCTTCGTGGTCTACAACACCGAGACCCTGCTTCGCATCCGCAAGGAATGCGGGAACAACCTCGGCGCCAACTTCGACCCGAGCCACTTCTTCTGGCAGGGTATGGAGCCCATCGAGGCCGTCAAGGCGCTCGGCGGAAGCGCCATATTCCATGTCCACGCCAAGGACACCAAGGTGGATCCCGCCAACGCCGCCGTCAACGGCACGCTCGACACCAAGCACTACGGCCTCGAGGCGCAGCGCAGCTGGCTCTTCCGCACCTGCGGCTATGGCCACGGCCACGAATGGTGGAAGGCCTTCTTCTCCGCCCTCCGCGTCGCCGGCTACGACGGCCCCGTCAGCATCGAGCACGAAGACAGCCTCATGTCCAGCATGGAAGGCCTCACCAAGGCCGTCACCTTCCTGAACGAGTGCCTGATCCGCGAGAAACCCGGCGCCATGCACTGGGCCTGAGGTCGCCAATGGATACACGATACGGGGAGCGCCGAGTTATGGGCGCTCCCCATTTTCGTCATCCAGCCTCGCTTGGTCTTCCTGCGCGAACTTTTCCAACTCTATGTCCAGGCACGACGGGCACAGTCCGTGTGTGAAACGGGCGCCGGTGTGCTGGCTCACATAGGCTTCGATTGAGTGCCAGCAACCTGTGCGATCACGAACTTTCCTGCAATAGGCGCAGATCGGGATGATGCCGCGTAGAGCCTCATTGTTACTCAGTGCCGTCCGCAAGAGTCGGCTCAATGATTCCGATTCCGACACCTTCAACCTCAATTGAGTCCGCAGCTGGGACTGCTTGATCGCGCAGCGGACCGCCCGCCGCAGTTCCCGCCTGCCGAGACCTCGCTTCACCAGGTAGTCTTCCGCACCGGCTTTTATCGCCTTGACAGCCAGTGCTTCGCTGCCGTGAGCCGTGCACAGGATCACCGGGACTTCCGCATTCACCGGTTGCGGGAGAAAATCGATCCCGTTCCCATCGGGAAGCCGATGATCGAGCAGGATACAATCGGGAATGTGTGATTGAAGCATCTCGGCGGCGCCCCGGAGCGAATCCGTGAATACGAGCATATAGGCATCCCCGAGATGCCTCTCCACAAGCTCCCGGTAAATCTCATCGTCTTCGACAACCAGAACCGTATTCTGCATGTCTTAACTCCTACGCTAGTTCCACAACGTCGATATATCGGCTGAGCATCTGGATAACCGGGCCGAAATCGCCGCCAGATTGATATTTCGGTATGTATCCCGCGACAAACTTATCATAGGCCGCGCGCCGGTCCTCGTCACTGTGCGACGTAGTCATTACGAAGACTACGATACCGCGGAACGCGCCGTCCTTCCGGAGTTCCCCGAGGAATTGCAGGCCGCCCATCTGCGGCATTCTCAGGTCCAGCAGCACAATAAGCGGGGGCGTTATAACGGGCGGAATCTCGCCCCGCAGCACGGCAAGCGCTTCCACGCCATTGCTGGCGCGACGTATGATGAAGGGGGCTCCGGCCCGCTGCGCCGCACGGATTACACGTTCCGCATCCACATCGTCATCCTCCACCAAAAGCAGGGTTGGCGTTGCCTTCTTGTCCACTTCTATTTCTCCGCTGGCCATGCCCGTGTTCGGCGCGACACCTAAACGCCGCCCGTCCTGGGCCATTCAACTTCGAATGCCGCACCCGCGCCGGGGACCGACTCGAGGTGTATGCTACCGCCAAAGGTGTCCAGAATCTTCTTGACGATGGCCAGGCCCATACCGCTGCCCTCCACCTGATCGCGCGACCGCAACGTTTCGAACATCATAAACACACGGTCGTGAAAGGCCGGGTCAATGCCCGGCCCGTCATCCGCCACCGTAAA
The DNA here is from genome assembly GCA_019637335.1 of Candidatus Hydrogenedentota bacterium. Lineage (NCBI taxonomy): Bacteria > Pseudomonadati > Candidatus Hydrogenedentota > Candidatus Hydrogenedentota bacterium. The sequence goes on from JAHBVV010000035.1 coordinate 6,345, forward strand.
ACGGTAGCAGTTCTCTTCCTCAACGCAGAGGACCCGAATAAGTCCGCCGGCTCGATTGTGGTGCTTGATTGCGTTGCCAATAAGGTTTTGGAGAATGTGTCGCAGCGGAGTTTTGAGCGTATAAAACACAGGCAGATCCGGGTCGTACTCGACCCGGAAGCCGGGTGGTGCGTTTAAATCCGTGACGATCTCGGCGATGAGTTGGCTCGTGGAAACTTGCTCCGCGTCCTCCAGCTTTCGGCCTGCCCGGGAGTATTGCAGCAAGTCGTCCAGCAGCGTCCGCAGCCGCGCCGCCCGCTGCTGGATCTGGGTCAGGTGGCGCAGCGAATCCTCGGGCAGGTACGGGGCCGCGTCCTCCACAACCCACGCGGCCAGCTGCTCGATCCCCTCCAGCGGGGACCGCAAGTCATGCGATGCTACATACGCAAACTCGTCCAACTCACGGTTGCTCCGTTCCAGGTCCGCCGAGTAGCGCACCAGCGTTTCCTCGGCGCGCTTCCGCTCCGTGATATCCATGATCGATGCCAGCACCAGCAAGCCGTCATCGGTTTCGATCGGGCTCAGCCCGATTTCGATTGGGATTTCCGTGCCATCTTTGCGCAGGCCATGGAGATCCCGGCCCTGGCCCATGGGCCGCGTTTCCGGATCCCGCTGGAATAACTCCCGAAAGCCAGAGTGCGCATCCCGCAAACGCTCTGGCGCCAGCGCATCGATGTACTGGCCAATGAGTTCGTCCAAGCGATAGCCGAAGATCGTCGCACACGCGGTATTCGCTAGCAGGATTTTGCCACCGGTGTCCACCATCACTATGCCGTTCGGCGCCGCTTCGATCACCTGGCGGAACCGCGCCTCCGAACGGGACTTGGCATTCAGCGCACGGTTCAACTCGGCGTTTACCGTACTCAGCCCCGGCAGGGCCAGGGCCCTCGGCAACACCGGCAGCAGCGCGAACACCGTCGCCCACGAGACCGTCGCCGTGATGAATTTGACGGTCCCCGAGAGCCGGTAGGCGGGCCACCAGAATATCACCGCATCTAGCAGGTGCGTGGCGCCGCAGGAGAAGATGAATGCCGCGAAAAGCCAGAAGATGGGGAGAAACGGAACGTCCTTGCGCCGGAGGATGAAATAGGCCAGTGTGGCCGGGATGGCCATGTAGGCGCCCCAGATCGCGATATCCGACCCGATGTGCAGCCAGCCGTGGCCCGATGTCCACGTGCCACAGGTCCAGCGCGCCGGGAAATCCGACGTCTCGAAGACATTCCAAAGGAAATCGAGCATGGCCCTCACTCCCTGGCCTCAATCTGCACGTCCCGCGACTGCTGCCTGCGCTGTGAGGAACGGCTTTAACGCCAACCAAGGCCTTATTCTGCACGAAATCGGCGGTCGATTCCAGCACGCAAGCTCCCGGCCGGGACGGCCGTAAAGTCAATGCGTTCCACACAATCGTCTTGCAGGGTATCACACCGCTGGACGAGTAGGTCTGGGATTCCCTGCGGAAAAGAGCACGATGACAGCCTTGTGCCCAATCAGAGCGCGAATCGAGGTCCACATCCTGATGTGCCACGCCCCGCCGTACAGACAGATAGCCGGAATTAGTCATTCCCGCGATCGGGTGTATCAGGAAACGCGATCGCGCAAGACTCCAGATCCCGCTACATTCCCGGATGCGCCGGAATGGCGCTATGGGACCGAACCACAGAAATGAAGTAAAGATATGAATTGTGCAATCGAGATCAACAGTTCCGTGTGTGAATACGTCGCCGTGGAAAAGCGTTATGAAACCGTAGAGTTTTGCATTTCCCTTGGATACTGAGTTCACAGCACCGCTATTTGGAAATCCGCCGCGGCCACCGGAACCGGAACGTGGATCCCGCGCCGGGGGCCGACTCGAGTGTGATATCGCCGCCATAGGCGCCCGCTAGTTTTTTGATGATGGCGAGCCCCATGCCGCTACCCTCCACCTCGTCTCGCGGGCGGAGCGTCTCGAACATCCCGAAAATGCGATCATGGTACGCGGGATCGATCCCCGGCCCATCGTCGCGCACCGAGAATGTGTAGTAATCCGCCTCCTCGGAGTAACCTATCTCGATGCGGCCGTTCGTACGCTCATGGTGCTTGATCGCGTTGCCAATCAAGTTCTGGAAGATGTGCCGCAGCGGGGTCCGCAATGTATCGAACACGGGCATCCCATCCGCCACCGCAATTTCAAATTCCGGCGGCGGATTCAGATCCGACACGATCTGCGCCACCAGATCGCCGGTATCGACCAGGCCCGACTCTCCGCCCTGCCGGCCCGCCCGCGAGTATTGCAGGAGGTCGTCCAGCAGGTTCTTCAGGCGTTGCGCCCGCTGTCCGATGAGCTCCAGATGGCGGCGCGATCCCTCGGGCAGGTGTTCCGCGGCGTCCTCGGTGATCCACACCGCGAGCTTCTGAATCGCCTCCAGGGGCGATCGCAAATCGTGCGACGCCACATAGGCGAACTGGTCCAGATCCCGGTTGCGCAGCTCCAGCTCCCCGGTGTAGCCCGCGAGCATCTCCTCCGACAGCTTCCGCTCGGTGATATCGACCACCGAGGCGAGCACCAGCTGGTCGTCGTCGTAGGCGAGCGGGTTCAGGCCAATTTCGACCGGCACCTCCCGCCCGTCCCGGTGGCGTCCGTACAGATCGCGCCCGTGGCCCATGGGGCGCGCTTCGGGCTGTTGCATGTAGGCCGCCCGATGGTCCGGGTGCCCGCCCTGGAAGCGCTCCGGCACCAGCAGCTCGATCGACTGCCCAACCAATTCCTCGCGCGCGTAGCCGAATATCTCCGTGGCCGCCGTGTTGGCCAGCACGATCGTGCCGCGTTCGTCCACCATGATCATGCCGTTGGGCGCCGCCTCGATCACCTGGCGCAGCCGCGCTTCCGACTGCTGCGCGCTTTCCAGCGCCTGCTGTAGTTCGTTGTTCACCGCGCCGAGGCCCGGCAGCGCCAGGGCGCGGGGCAGCACCGGAATCAGCGCGAACACGGTCGCCCACGACACCGCCGCCGTCGCCAGTTTCACCGCTCCGGAAAGCCGGTAGGCCGGCCACCAGAAGATACCCGCCTCCACCAGGTGGCTCGTGCCGCAGGAAAAGATGAAGGCCACGAACAGCCAGAAGATCGGGAGGAAGGGGATGTCCCGGCGCTTCAGGATGAAGAACGCCAGGGTCGCGGGGATGGCCATGTAGGCGCCCCAAATCGCCACGTCCGAAACCACATGCAGCCACCCGTGCGGGGCGGTCCAGTTCCCGCAATGCCACCGCGCGGGAAAATCCGACGTGTCAAACAAATCGCGAAAGAAACCGATCACGGCGCTGCCCTCCTGGGAATACGTTCAGCCGGGCTCTCGGCGGGACTGCCCTCCCGGCCGGCACTGCACTATGACAATACACCCGACAGCCGCAATTTGTCCAGCGCCGCCACAGGGCGCGCCGCGCGCCAATAAAAAGGGCCCCGGCGGTCGCCCGCCGGGGCCCTGTCGCGTGTCGTAGTCCGCCGCGCCGCTACTCGGCCATCGCTGCTTCCATCGCCTCGTCCGAAAGCTCCACATTGTTGAACACTTCCTGGACGTCGTCATCGTCGTCCAGCATTTCCATCAGCGAAAGCAGCGACTTCAGGGCCTTCCCCTCCAGCTCGATCGTCGTCTTCGGGACCATCGTCAGCCGCGCTTCCTTCGGTGTGATCCCCATGCCCTCCAGCGCCGAGGAAACCGCGTGCAGATCGGCGAAGGCGGTGTAGATCTCGTAGTCGTCCCCCTCCATATCCACGTCCTCCGCACCCGCCTCCGTCGCCTTCTCGAAGATCGCGTCGTCGTCCAGGCCTTCCTTGCCTACCGTAATCAGCCCCTTCTGCTCGAAGTTCCAGCTGACCGCGTTCGTTTCCGCCATGCTGCCGCCATACTTGCTCACGGCGTGGCGCACATTCGCCACCGTGCGGTTTTTGTTGTCGGTCAGCGTGTCGATAATCAGGCCCGCGCCCGACGGGCCGTACGCCTCGTAGCGCTGCGACTCGTAGGTCACGCCCTCAATGTCGCCCGTGCCCTTCGCAATCGCGCGCGCGATATTGTCCTTCGGCATGTTCTCCGCCTTCGCCGCCAGCAGCACGGTCCGGAGGCGCGGATTCATGTCGGGTTCGCCGCCGCCCAGCCGCGCGGCGACCGTGATTTCCTTCGCGAGCTTGGAGAATATCTTGCCCCGCTTCGCGTCGGCCGCGCCTTTCTTGCGCTTGATGGTGCTCCATTTAGAGTGACCGGACATGCACTACAATCTCCATATGAAGTTGGGGTTAGGGGGATTAGACCGCCGGGAAGTATAGCAAACCGGACCGAATTCCCGCAATGACAAGGCGCCCGCGCTCCCGGGGGAACCGCACGGTGTTCCAGTGCGGCGCACCCCGAACGCGGGCGATCAACTTCCCGCGGCTTTTATCGCGGCGGACGGCCCGGGGCCCGGACAGCCGCCAGCACCAGCAGGGCGAGCCCGACCAGGAACGCATCGGCAAGATAATCCTTCAGGCCGTCGAGAGCGCCCTTGAACGCAACGCTGCATCCAGGCCGCGGCTGGGGCCGTTGCGTTTCGCCCTCGCCCTCGCCCTCGCCCTCGCCTTCTCCTTCTCCTTCTCCTTCACCCTCACCCTCACCTTCACCCTCACCCTCGCCCTCACCCTCGCCTTCTCCTTCTCCTTCTCCTTCTCCTTCTCCTTCTCCTTCTCCTTCACCTTCACCTTCGCCTTCGCCTTCGCCTTCGCCTTCGCCTTCGCCTTCGCCCTCGCCTTCACCCTCGCCTTCCGCGCCGCCATGCACAAACGCATTCAGCTCCGACAGGCTCAGGAAGCCGTCGTCATTCAGGTCCAGCTGCTGGAACTGCGCCAGTGAAAGGCCAAAGGTCGGATCCAGCGCTTCCACCGAATCGAGAAGCCCGTTGTTGTCCGCATCCAGGCCGGCGAAATCCACGATGATCAGGGGAACGACCACCTCCAGGTCCGCCCCCGCGCCCGGGTCCACCGCGTCGATCGCGACCACCTCATACGCCACGGGGACCGGCTCGCCCGCAACCGTCATCCCGTCAATTTCGATGCGGTACACCACATCCGCCCCCGGCGGCGGCCCGCCAATCACCGGGTCCCACACCAGCGTATTGTCCCCGAAGCCAGACTGGAGCGGGTGCTGCGTCAGCGCCTTCTCCTCGCCGTCCTGAAACATCCGCACCGTGGCCCCCGAAAAATTGGCCTGCGGGTGTGAATACGACCACCGCGCGATGATGAACCGCTTCGGCACGAAGCCCATCGGCGGCCAGGCCGCGGGCATCGAGGCGCCGCTCGCCGGCCCCCCGTTGATCACCCAGAGCGCGTTTGCCGCGCGCTTCCCGCCCGCGCTCGCGCCCACCGATCCGCTTCCCATCACCGTCTGCCGCGGAAACAGGATCCAGCGCCGGTGCCCCGCGCCGATATTGCCCGCGCCGCGATCCTCCATGTATTGATCGATTGCCGCCGGTCCCGCCGACGCCAGCACCAGGTTGGATTTCGACGCCGCGTTCCGCCCGTTCTCCGTGTAGCAGGCAAAGGTGTTCGGCGGGTTGTGGCTGAGCTGGTTCTGCGCCGACATCATGATCGCGGCTTCCTGGCACAGCGCGTTCAGGCCCGGATCCAGCGTGATGTTCCCCGGCACCCCCGCCATCGCGCGGAAATAGTTGATGCGATCCGCCGTCGCCTGCACATACGCCGCCGAAGTCGTCCCCGGCGTGCACGTGTTCGCGTCGCCATTCCAACCCATCGCCACCTCCCCCGACGGCACGTACACATCGAAGTAAAAATCCAGCACCGACGCCCGGTCAAAGGGATCCACGCTCAGGCCCTTCGGCGCCGCCGGCGCCGGCTTCGTCCCGGGCCCCGGCGCCCCGACCGGCGGTTCCCCAAGCAACACCGGCCCGCCCAGCGCCGCCTGGGCAATCACGCCTACAAAAAAATACACGATCCCGTTCCTCGGCATACGCATCGCGCAACTCCTCGATAACCCTGCTTCGCTGCACTTCACAAAATTGGCCGATCCAGCCCAATCATACCACATTCCCGGCAAAGCCCACGGCCCGCCGCGCCAGGACCCGTGCCACGTGATGGCGCCCCGGCGCCTTCGCAATTCTTTAGCCGTCTGAAGTAGTCACCCACGTCGCACCCAACGGTGGCGGCTCACCGTGAACGAACACCGTCATCCCCACGAAAGTGGCTGTCGGTTTACTTAACTCACCCTACACTATGGAAGGAAGGAGCAGATTCGTCATCCTCGCGAACGCGGGGATCCAGCGACGCGATCGCGCAAACCTCCGAATCCCACTGGATTCCCGCTTTCGCGGGAATGACGCCATAGGGCGTTAGCACAAACTTGTAGGTTTTGACGCGTCCGCACCAGTTAAATCGACAGTCCCGAAAGTGGGGATCCAGAGACCGTGCAACGCTAACCTCCGAATCCCACTGGATTCCCGCTTTCGCGGGAATGACGCCATAGGGCGTTAACACAAACTTGTAGGTTTTGACGCGTCCGCACCAGTTAAATCGACAGTCCCGAAAGTGGGGATCCAGAGACCGTGCAACGCTAACCTCGGAAACCCTCTGGATTGCCGCCTTCGCGGGAATGACGAATACTTCCAGTGTGACTAAAGCGTCTCGTATCGGCGAACGCCTTACTTCAGACGTCTAAAGTATTACGCGCCTTCGTGTGCCTGGAGCAGTAGTTACCCAACGTCACCAGCGCCACCCCACCCGAGCGGCTCCCAGGGACTCACGCATTCCTGCCTCAGAAACCCAACGCCTCCCCCCGATCCTCTCTAAACCCACCAGGCCATCTCACTCACACAGACACAATCTCTCACCCAAAGCCCGCAGCCCCCCACCCATTCCCCACCACAAATTAGTCCTTGACAAATCCAGCCGTCTGTGCCATAACAGCACCAAGGCGGTAGTTCTACGCGGCACACGAAAACTCCCCCAGGCGCTTGAAACGTTGGAAAGGGCAACCAATGATCACGCAATCCCCCAGCCCGCCTGTGCTACGCTCCCGCCTCCGCGCGCACCCGGCGCCGCGCCCCGTACCGTCGGCCACCCCCCAAACACCATCCCACATCCCCCGAAGGGAGCCGTAACATGCTGTCAGCACTGCTCGTAGCCGCCGCCGCACTCACCGCCGCCGGCGACTCGCCCGATTGGGCCTTCGCAAACACCCTCCTCGCCGAGCACGAGCGCAACGCCGCCTTGTCGGCCGACTGCGCCTTTACGTTCAAGGAGTTCCGGTCGCAGATCTTCTTTAAAGGAAAAGTCAAAACGGAAGCGGACATTGAGGCGGTGGTCGAAGTGGCGCGTCGTGGAGAAGACTTGCTGGTGAAGCGCAATGAAACCACCAATGTGAAACGCGAAGACGGGTCGTTAGACACGCTGCGGCTGGATCTCGTCAAGAACGGGGACTACATTGCGCATTCCACCTCTCCGGGAACGCATATCGAGTTGTTCTACCATGATCGCCCCGGCCCCGCCTTTGACCCGAATCGCGGTGCAAACGCCATCCCGCGGGCGCTTGGCGTGGGCCCCCACAAGTGCGGTTTTGGCGATGGCCATTCGCCCCTGGCCGGCATCCTGTGGGCCGCCCGCGAAGCCGCCTCGGAACTCACCTGCAAGCCGGTCCGGGAAGGAGAGCCTCTCTACGCCCTCGAAATCACCCGGCCCAGCGGGGTGTTCAGCCGGATTATCGTGGACGCATCGAAGGGAGCCCTGATCGTTTCGGCCGTTAAACTGCAAGACGATCGGAAGCTATCCGAGCTGGAAGTGGTTCCAGGCAGATTTCAGGATCTCTGGTTTCCGAAATCCTGGAAACGGACCAAGTACGACAAGGCCGGGAATGTATTGGTGTATTCTTCGTCGGAATTGACGGATTTTTCGAATAGCGCGAGCAGTATAGACTTTACGTATGCAAGTATACTACCCTCGGAGGAAACGCCGGTCATCGTTTTTGATAACGCGGGCGAAATGGTCCATATGTACAGCGTGGACGGCGTATTGGTTGACCGGGCGTTGGCGGGCGTCGCGCGCCAGAGCAGATAATCCGATACTATAACGCTTTAGCGGTCTGTAGTGCGGAACAGTATGTGTTTTTGCCAATGGAGCCGGAGTGCATGGAGGGCCGGCGGCGCAATCTGCCGGCGGGCCGCCGGCGCTCCATAGCTGAATTGCGCCGGGGGCGCAATCTGCCGGCGGGCCGCCGGCGCTCCATAGCTGAATTCGCCGGGGGCGCAATCTGCCGGCGGGCCGCCGGCGCTCCATAGCTGTATTGCGCCGGGGGCGCAATCTGCCGGCGGGCCGCCGGCGCTCCATAGTTGCACGTAGCCTTTATTCGGCAAGTCGCTCTCGATTGGCCACGGTGCTTCGCTCGGCTAAAGTGTTACCGGATATTAAGTTCGGTCGTTGATGAACATCGAGGATGGACCATGTCGTTGCGTAGCTCCCGTTTCACCCTGTTGGTGCTCTCGATACCCATCGTGGTCGCCGCGCTTGTCGGGTTTTGGATGTGCCTCAGGGATACAGCGCCGCCGCAGACCGCCGACACGGAGAGCGAACCGGGCGCACTGGGCGAACCGGCCCCGGAGCCGCAGCCCGCGCAGGCGCCGTTGCCCACCGTCCCGATGCCCGGTCCCGTGGCGACGCCCGGGCAGTTTGCGGGACAGCTCTACGCCGACACCGGAAAGCCGCTGGCCGGCGCCGAGGTGAACATCCTTCTGCTGTCGCCGGCGGCGGGCGCGCCGCCGAATACGCCGGCCGAGCCGTTCCGCGTGGATCTGGACGAAGGCGGGCGCTTTTCCGCCGCCCTGCCCTTCGGCGCGTTCAGGGCGACCGTCGAGACCGGCGATCGCTTCGCCGAACACCGCTTTGAATTGTCCGCCGCGCGCCCGTCGGAATACTGGACGCAGATCGTGGGGTCCGCGGGCTGGATATCGGGCCGGGTGGTCGGCGCGGACGGCCAGGGCAAAGCCGATGTCCCCCTGGCCGCCATGCGCGACCGGACGGACTATGCCTACGAAAAACTGCGGATCCCCGCGGATGGCGGGGCCGTCAGCGATGAGACCGGCGCCTTTCAGATCCGCGTGCCCGCCTCGGCGCCGCACCTGTGGCAGATCGCGGCGCTCCGGCACGGCGCCGTCGCGGCGCTGTCGCCTTCGGTCACGCCCGGCGCGGACGGCGTCGTGCTGCGCCTGCCGGAGGACGTCACGCTCCGGGGCCGCGTCCTGGCGGCGGGCACGGAGGACCCCGTTGCGGGGTTCACGTTGCTTCTGGAATCGCGCCCCTTCTTTGCGGGCGCGCTGGAAGTGACGACCGGGGACGATGGCGGCTTCACCCTGGAGGCGCTGCCGCAGGGGCGCTACGCCATTGCGCCCGCGGAGGGGTCGGTTTTGCTCACCGGCGACACCGACATCGACACGTGGGGCATGGCCGAGATGGATCTCGCCCTGTTCACGAGTTTGGGCAGTACGGTGGAGGGGCGGGTCCTCAGCGCAGACGGCGAGGCCATGCCGGGCATTGAGGTGCGCGTCATGCGCAAACGGGATACGTGGCGAGGGGAAAGCGGGGACGGCGGCGCCTACCGCGTCACCGGCCTGCCGCCCGGCGAACTCGATATCCGGGCCTGGTCGGAAAGTGGCCTGTTGACGGAGCCCGCCACCATCGTGTTTGGCGAAGCCCCGGAGACCATCCAGAAGGACCTCATCGTCGCCTGTAATCCTGTGCGCGGGCGCGTCCTCCTGCCGGACGGCGCCCCGGTGGAGGGCGCGGTGGTGCAAGCGCGGAGCGAAGGCGCGCTCGTGCGCGCGACGTCGGGCGCGGATGGCGCCTTCGATCTACCCTGCGTGCCGGGCCACGAACTCTACCTGATCGCGAAGGCGGACGGGCGGGAAAGCGCCGAGTACGGCCCGATCCCGCCGGCGGAAGCGGCGGAGGGCGGCGTCGAATTGGTACTCGATTTCGCGTGGGACGGTTTCATCGCCGGGCGGGTGGTGGATGGCGGCGGCCGCCCGCTGCCCTTTGCGAAAGTCGCGCTGAACCCGGTCTCCGGCCAGCGGGTCCAGTTTTCCGCTTCCACAACCACCGACCGCAACGGCCTCTTCGCCCTCGTCGCCGGTACGCCGGAGGAGTATGAGATCAAGGTCAGTCCGCAAGTGTCCGGCTTTGGGGAACTCGTTGTAAAGGGCTGCGCGCTGCCGGTTACGCTGGGTCCCGGCGAGCGGCGCACGGGGCTTGTAGTGGAGTGTTCGTACCCGCGGGGCGCCATCGAGGGCACGGTAACCGATGCGTCGGGCCGGCCCGTCGGCGGGGCCACGGTCAACGCGCTGGGATCGGGCTCGAACGGCGTGGCCACCAGCCGGGGCGACGGCGCCTTCGGCATCGCCGGGCTCGAAGAACTCCCGCACATCGTCGTGGTCCAGCATCCCGATTTCGTCCTCGCGCGGCAGGACGACATCATCCCCGACGCGCGCGGCCTGCAATTCAGGCTGCAGCCCCGGCCCCTGCTGCGCGTGATCGCGGCGGACGCGAAAAGCAACGCGCCCGTGGAGCGGTTCAGCGCCGCCCTGCTGTCAACGGCCCAGCGATACCCGGTCTTCGGCCCCGCCGCGGTGTCCAGCCCCGAGGGCATCCTGGAGGCGCGGGTGGATACCGGGGCCCTGGAATCGAGCGTGACGCTTCAGGTGGTAAGCGAGGGCTATATGACGTACGAGGAGCCGGTGCGCTTGGATTCAAGCGCGCCGGAGCACGAGTTCCGCGTCGCCCTGGCGAAGGCGGAATTCACGCTGCACGGCGTAGTACGCGATCTCGGCGGCGCGCCCCTGCCCGGCGCCGCCATCCACCTCGACGCGCTGCCGCGCAACCTCGCCATGACCGTGGTTGGCGGCCCCCCCGGCTCGCCCGTTGGCGGCGCGGTTCCCGGCGCGATGCCCGGGTCGGAACCCGACGCCGTGGCGGATGCCGAGGGCCGCTTTGAACTCAGCCTCGCGGACGGTGAGCCGCGCACGGTCTTCGCCGCGTTGGACGGCTATGCGCCCGACTCCGCGACCGGCGTCCCCGGCGAGTCGCTGGTGCTTGAACTGCCCGAAGCGGGCGCCGTGGTGGTGTATGTGCTCAAGGGCGGCGAACCGCTCATGGGCGCGCGGCTCTCGCTCGCGCCCGACGGCCTCCGCGGCGGGACCCATCACAACGGCGCCCTGCAATGGACCGCCGTACGGCCCGGCCCCGCCACCCTCGAAGTCACCGAGAGCCGAGAGCCCGACGCCCCCGTTCAAACCGTGGAGATCGACGTGCAGGCGGGCCAGGTAACCGAAGTCACGGTGACGTTTCCGTAGCAAACCAACCAGGGGACGTACCGCCGCACAAACGCCCGAGCTCGCGACGCATACCTTCGCGTAATCCAGATCCCGCCTACCCGAGCGGCAGACGCCCCAACGCGGGGGTATGTCCCGGCCGGGGTAGCAGAAGACCAGCTGCGATTATCCGCCGACCCCATCCGGGATAGCCGCAAACCGCCGTCGACCCCATCCGGGACGGGCACGCGCCCTGGCGCTTTCGCGGAAGACACCCGCGCCCCTTGCTGGACGCCAGCCCACCCTGCGAACTGCCGGTTGCGAGCGCGAGTCCGTCCCTTGCGAGGGACGTACCGCCGCACAATCGCCGAACCCGGCGAGGCGCACCCACGCGTAATCCGGAACCCGCCTACCCGGGCGGCAGACGCCCCAACGCGGGGGTATGTCCCGGCCGGGGTAGCAGAAGACCAGCTGCGATTATCCGCCGACCCCATCCGGGATAGCCGCAAACCGCCGCCGACCCCATCCGGGACGGGCACGCGCCCTGGCGCTTTCGTGGATGACACCCGCGCCCATTGCTGGACGCCAGCCCACCCTGCGAACTTCCGGTTGCGAGCGCGAGTTCGTCCCTTGCGAGGGACGTACCGCCGCACAAACGCCCAAGCTCGCGACGCACCCACGCGTAATCCAAATCCCGCTTACCCGAGCGGCACACGCCCCAACGCGGGGGTATGTCCCGGTCCGGGGTAGCAGTAGACCGCCGTCGACCGCATCCGGGATGGCCGTAAACCGCCGTCGACCCCATCCGGGACGGGCACGCGCCCTGGCGCTTTCGTGGATGACACCCGCGCCCCTTGCTGGACGCCAGCCCACCCTGCGAACATCCGGTCGTGAGCGCGAGTTCGTCCCTTGCGAGGGACGTACCCGCTCCCCGCCAAGCTCACTCCAGCAGCCCGCGGACGCGCAGCCACGCAATCAGATGCCCCGGCCAGGTCGCGAAGGCGGCGTCGCCCCCGCCGAGCCCGAGTCCGTGGCGGCCCTTTTCGTAGATGTGCATCTCGGCGGGCACGCCGGCCTGGTGCAGCGCCAGGTAAAGCTGGACCGCATTCTCCACCGGCACCGCCTGATCCTCCGAGGTGTGCACGAGGAAGGCCGGCGGCGTGTCGGCGGTCACTTGCCGCTCCAGCGAATACCGCTCCACCAGCGCCGGATCGGGGTTCTCGCCCAGCAGGTTCTTCCGCGATCCCCGGTGGGTGAAATCGTCCCGCATCGTGATCACCGGATACACCGGAACCATGAAGTCCGGGCGCGCCGATTCCCGATCCGCCGGATCCGCCGCGCTGGGGTCGCCCGCCGCGTGCAGAATGCCCGTGCTCGCGGTCAGGTGGCCGCCCGCGGAAAACCCGAGGATGCCAATGCGATCCGGTCGCACGCCCCATTCCGCCGCGCGATGCCGCACCGTGCGAACGGCCCGCTGCGCGTCCTGAAGCGGAATCGGATGCCCGTAGTCCGGCGCATGGCGGTACTGCAACACAAACGCGGCAATCCCCTCGCCAATCAGCCACTGCGCCACCTGTTCGCCCTCGTGATCGATCGCCAGGTGGCCGTAGCCCCCGCCGGGGCACACCACAATCCCCGTCCCCGTCGCCTTCCCCGAAGCCGGCAGGTACACCGTGATGGACGGCTCGTGGCCGGCGCCGGTTCCGACCGCGCCCGGCGCGCCCGCTGGCCAGAGCAGCAACTTTTCACCCGTCAGCACCGGCGGATCCGCCGCAAGCACCGGCATCGCCACTGCAATCAGCATGGGAGCAATAATAATTGAAAACAGCCGACGCAACATGGAAAGCCATCCTTTCGTATCCGTTTATTCGTTGTACGTGCACCCCGGTCCATGTTGTGGACCGGCACATCCGAAGTAACCGTGCAGTCGATCATGACGCGATGCGTCACCCATTGAGGATGAAAATGGTCGGCGGCTTCGCCGCCTGGCAGGCGGGGACGCCTGCGCTCCCAGCCTTTGCCGCTTCCTTCTTTGGGATTCTGTAATCTGGTTTGTATGAGGCAGTTGTGGTGATGCTGAGGCGCTTTTGTTCGGAGCAGCCGATCATGACGCGATGCGTCACCTATTGAGGATGAAAATGGACGGCGGCTTCGCCGCCTGGCAGGCGGGGACGCCTGCGCTCCCAGCCTTTGCCGCTTCCTTCTTTGGGATACTGTAATCTGGTTTGTATGAGGCAGTTGTGGTGATGCTGAGGCGCTTTTGTTCGGAGCAGGCGTCCCGCGTGTACTCAGCGCCGGGCGCAACGGGATCGCGTACCTCGAGGCCCGATACACACCAAACCGCCTACCGGAGCCCGAGCACATCCTGCATGTCATACAGCCCCGGCTTCGCCTTCAACGCAAAGCGCGCCGCCGACAGCGCGCCATTCGCGTAGTGGTCCCGCGTGGCCGAGCGGTGCGACAATTCGATCCGCTCGCCCTGGCCAATGAAAAACACCGTGTGATCCCCGATCACGTCGCCGCCGCGCAGCGCGTGCACGCCGATCTCATCCCGGGGCCGCTCGCCGATCAGGCCCTCGCGCCCATGCACCACGTTTTCGTCGTAGCGCAGGCCCAGCGCCTCCGCCGCGTTCTCCGCCAGCCGCACCGCCGTGCCGCTCGGGCTGTCCTTCTTCAGGTTATGGTGGATCTCCATCACCTCGCAGTTATAATCCAGGCCCAGTTTCTCCGCCGCCACCGTCGTCAGGTAGAACAGCAGGTTCACGCCCCGGCTCATGTTCGGCGCATATACGATCGCCCGCTTCTCCGAGAGCCCGCGCAGTTCCTCCACCTGCGCCGCCGAAAGTCCCGTCGTCCCGATGACGGACGGGATCCCCGCCGCCGCCGCCGCGCGCACATGATCCAGGCACACCCCCGCATACGTGAAGTCGATCATGACGTCCGCCTTCGCCACCGCCTCCGCCGCGTCACCGCCCACCACCACGTCCTGGGGCCGCCCCGACTCCGCGCCCACATGCAGAATTGCGCCCGCGTTCCCCGGCGCGTCGAACGCGCTCCCAATCTCCGCGCCGTCCGCCGCCACGGTCATCTCCAGGATGCGGCGGCCCATCCGGCCCATCGCGCCCGCCATGCAAATCTTCATCAAAGCTGTTCTCCGGTGTCGTGGAATCCGCGCCCAGCCCGGCAAGCTATCCAAAGCCACACGCGGCAGGCAAACGCCGATTATACCCGCTGCCGCCCGCCCCGGGAAAACGCCGGCATCCGCAACGCCGAGAAGCAGGCCAGGCGTCCCGCCCTTCGCTTCCCGCCATATACTCGAATAAATGATGTACGATAAAGGTACTCAACCCAGGTTGCCGCCGCGTCGTGGGGACGCCGAGGAGGACGATTTCATGGACCAGGAAAAGGACACGCCGGAACGCATGCCCCGCCTTGGACTGCTGCGCGGGACCTTCTACGCCCTGTTCGGCGTGCTGCGCGCCGCCGCGATACTCGCCGCCATCGCGCTCGCCGGGGCCGGCCTCTTCATCGCCTACGACGTCTACCTCTTCCTCCGGCACATCGTCGAAGAGCCCCAGGGTATCGTGCGCGAGTGGCAGGTCGTCGTACAGGCCGATCGCGCCCCGGCGGCCGCGCCCTTCGAGCCCATTCCCGAGGCCGCCGCGCCTCCGGCGGCAAGCATGCCCGAAGCGCCCGAAGCGCCGGATGCTCCGGCGCCCGCCGAAGTGGGAGAAGCGAGTCCCGACGCGCCCGCCCCGGCGTCGCAGCCGGAGGAGGTCCCGGACGCCGCCGCCACCACGGAACCGCCCTCGGAGCCGGACGCCATCGGCGAGGCCGCGGACGCGGAGGACTGGCGCGAGGAACGCGGTCTCCGGCGCCCCGGATTGCCCGCGCCCCGCGCGCCGGAACCCCAGGTGTCCTGGATCGCCCTCGCGGAACGGGCCCTCGATTCGCTCGAAGCCGGAAACGTCAACTGGCTCCTGGGGCTCGCCCTGCTGGTCGCCTTCTGCTGGATCATTGGCAAGATCCCCGGCATGTTGGTGCTTGCGGGCACGCGGCTGCTGGTGGAACTGTTCAAATCGCTCCGCGACGCGCCATAGCGGACGCCCCCAGTGCAATCGCATTTAAACGCGATCTCGGTATATGGGCGTAAACTTGAGTCGATTTGGAACCTTGATTCAACGATAGTGAGCGTTTTGGAGCGCCGGCATCGGTGCCGGCAAGGTCAAGGATTCGCCGCAGGCGAAATGCCGGCGCTCCAATACGCGCCCTTTCTAACACTGAAGGTGGTTCATGTGGCGCTCGGCTCGAGTTGGAAGTTTAAATGCGATTGCCCTGGGACGCCACCGTCCGGCCCTTTCATGCGCCGCCGTCATGCGTTATACTGCGCGGGCAGCACGGGCCCGGCGCACTGGCCGCGGGCCCCAACCAGGAATACCGGATTCATGCCCGACACCACGGCCTCACCGACGCTCCATCCAAACGATTCCGATTGGCTGTACACGCCGGACGGTACGCCCCGGGGCTACATCCAGCCCGCGCTCCTGCGCGAGCTCTGGTTTCACACGGGAACGGCCTGCAACCTCGCGTGCCCCTTCTGCCTTGAAGGCTCGGCGCCCGGCAACCACCGGCTCCAGCAGGTGACCCTGGCGGAGGTGCGCCCGTTGATTGATGAAGCAACCGAACTGGGCGTCGAGCAGTTCTCCTTCACCGGCGGCGAGCCCTTCATCAACCGGGAAATCTTCGAAATTCTCCACTACGCGCTGGAGCGACGCCCCGGCATGGTACTGACCAATGGCACGCGGCCCGTCCAGAAGCGCTGGGACGATATTCTCGCCCTGCGCGGCGCCCGGCATCCGCTGCGCTTTCGGATCAGCCTCGATTACCCCGATCGCGATCGGCACGACGCCGGGCGCGGCGCGGGAAACTTCGCGCTCGCGCTCGATACCCTCGCGCGCCTGCACCAGGCCGGATTCACCGTCTCCATCGCCCGGCAAATGGACCAGGGCGAGGACACGCCCGCCGTTGAAGCCGCCTTCCGCGCGCATTTCCGCGCCGCCGGCCTCCCGGAGGACATCAATCAGGTCGCCTTCCCGGATTTCTACCTGCCCAGCAGCCACCCGTCCGGCGTGCCCCACATCACCACCGACTGCATGACCCGCTACCACACCGAAGCCTCCCGCGCGAACTTCATGTGTAATTTCAGCAAGATGATCGTGAAAGTGAATGGCAAAATGCGCGTCTACGCCTGCACCCTGGTGGACGACGACCCGGACTACGACCTCGGCGGGACCCTGGAGGAGGCCATGCCGCGCCGGGTCATGCTGCGGCATCACCGCTGCTTCTCCTGTTTCCGCTACGGCGCCAGCTGCAGCGAATCGTGAGCCCGCCGCCGGATAATCCCATGGATTCGTTCTCGTACCACATGCCGGCGGAGGTGGTTTTCGGCGCGGATGCCCTCGACCGTCTCCCGAAACTCCTGGCGCCGTACCAGCGCCCCGCCATCGTGTGCGGCCGCGCGTCCGCCCGCCGGAGCGGCGCCCTCGATGCCGTCCTGGCGCGGGCCCCGGGCGCGATTATCCTGGATGGCGTCGCGGAGAACCCCGAGACGGAAGCCTGCGACGAACTGGCCAGCGCATGCCGCGAGGCTCGGGCGGATGTTCTCGTCGCGCTCGGCGGCGGTAGCGTGCTCGATGCGGCCAAGGCCGTCGCGCTTCTGGCCCCCAACGGCGGGCGTTGCACAGACTACTTCGATCCGCCAGCGGACCCGATCAACCCCCTGCCGCTCATCGCCATACCAACCACCGCCGGCACGGGCAGCGAAGTGACGCCCTACGCCGTGCTGGTCGATTCGCACGCGCGGCGCAAAAAGACACTCAAACACCCCGGCCTCTTCCCCGCGGCGGCCCTGCTCGATCCCGCCCTGACCTTGTCGATGCCGCGCGATGTGACGCTCGCGACCGGCCTCGACGCCCTCAGCCAGGGGATGGAAGGTTTCGTGTCCCGGCGCGCCACGCCCATCACCGATCTCCTCGCGCTCGATGTCTGCCGGCGCGTCGCCGCCGCGCTGCCCTTGGCCTGCGCCGAGCCGGACAACCTCGGCGCACGCGGCGAACTCCTCTACGCCGCCATGCTCTCGGGCGTCGTCATCGCCCAGACCGGCACCACGTTGGTCCACGGCATGGGCTACTACTACACGCTCGAACACGGTATCGCGCACGGGGCCGCCAACGCGCTCCTGCTGCCCCCGGTGTTTCAATGGAACGCCGAGCACCTGCCCGGGAAGGTGGCCGCACTCGCCGAAGCCCTCGGAAACCCCTGCGCATCCAAGCCAGAATCCGCTGCAAAGGCAATCGCGACAGCGCTTTACCGCCTCTACGAAGCCCTCGAATTCGCGCCCGCGGCCCGGGACCACGGCGTATCGCGTGACGCCGCGATCCAGTACGCCGCCGACATCGTCCAGGATCCCTACCGATTCAAGAATCAGGTCGGAAATCCCGATAAAGAATCGGTCCGATGGATATTTCTGGCGTCCTGGGCGGGCGAATCCGCATCATAGTGGAACGGTTGCGGCCCGTGACGCCGATCAGACCAACTTTTTTCGCAATCGCGCTAAAGTCTGGCGTATGATTGCCGATAAGCAGAATGTGATGATCAGGTAAGTGCCCCGGGTGGGCGCCTGAGGAGTAAGTAACATGGTTGGTATACAAGGACTTGGAGGCCCCCCAGAGCCGAAGTCTGGTGGACCGGCCAAAGTACGCGGTGATCGCGACACGGCCACCACGGCCACCCCGACAAGCGGTGGCGCGACGCCGGCTTCCCCTGGCGAGGATAAAATTCGCATCAGTTCCGAGGCGCAGGCCGCAGCGGAAGTTTCCCGGCTCGTCCAGGCGAGCGTTGTGCAATCCGACATCCGCAGCGAGCGGGTGGAAGCGGCCCGGGCCCGGCTGGAGCAGGGCTCCTACAAGGATCCCGCCGTCGTAAGCCAGGTGGCGGACAAGATCCTCAAGTACCTCGGCTGACGGGTACCCAGACAAAACAGCGATTCTCAGGCGTGTCCCGCGTGGATGCGCCTGTTCCATTTTCGGGCGCGCCCGCGTCTTGAGGAACGCCGCCCCGAACCTGCTACCATCGGGACAGGGCGGAACTGTGTGCGCCCGAGGAGGGTTCCATGATCCCACACCATACCCGGAGCAGCGGGCCGGATGCGGAGCGCCCATGAAGCCCGAACTCGTCTGGCTGCCAGACATTGAATCCGAATACCTGCTGGCCTGCCTGCTGCGCCGGTTGCGGCCCGATGCTCCGGTCACGGTCCTGGCGGCGCCCGCCCTCGCCCACATCGTAGAGCGCGCCGCCGCGGGCGTATCGCGCCCCAACGTTAGGCCCGTCGCGGTGACGCCCGGCGATCCGCTGCCCGACGCGGTCGCCGCGATACGTGCGCCGGATTGCGTCCCGCGGGTGATGGTCCCGGCGTCGCTGGATCAGGTTCCCATGCGCTACCGGCCCGCGCTCATGCCGGAAGTCGCCACGCACTATCCATGGATTCGCCAGTTGTGGTCCTGGGGCTTTCGCGAGATAGCCTTTGTGGGGCATGGGGAAGAGCACGTGTTGTCTGTGCCCTTTCTGCTGGACGCTTTCCGCGATCGCCATGAGGGCCAGCGCTGTTTTGTCCTCGGAAATGGCCCCAGCCTTAACGCGATCGACATGGCCCGGCTGAAAAACGAGATCACGCTGGGATCCAACCGCTGCTTTCTCGGTTACGAGCAGTGGGGATTCCCCTGCACCTACTGGGGCGTCTACGACAAGTACCAGATCGAGCAGTACCACCTGGAATACGAGGCCGGCGTTCCCCACGACACCATCAAGTTCTTTCCGGCGGAATACCTGCCGGTGCTGCGCATAGCGAACGGCTGCCCGGTCAACAGCGTCTGGCCGACCGGCGTGCCGCGCGCGTTTTCCGCGGATCCGGCGCAGACCTTCGTCGGGTTTACCGTTTCCTACATGCTGATCCAGATCGCCGCGTGCATGGGTTGCGATCCGATCATCCTGGTCGGCATGGACCACCGCTACGAGCTCGACCGGCGCGGCTATGTCCGCGCCCTGCGATCGGCACGTCGCGCGGCGGCCCGGCAGTTGCGCGGCGGTCGGGTGTATGGCGTGGCCAACGCGGCCTGGCGCGCCTGGCGCAAGGGCGGCGGCCCCGCGCCGGACCCCGCGCTGTGGTCCACCGAAAACGCATCCGCGCCCACGCACTTTACGGAGCGCTACACTGCGGGGGGAAAGAACCGGTTCCTGCCGCCCGAGCCGGAAGAAGCCGAACGGGACTTTGACTGCGCCCAGGCCTGGGCCGCCTCCAACGGGCGCCGGATCCTGAACGCCACGCCCGGCACCGCGCTGGAAAGCTTCCCGAAAGCCGACTTTGATTCCTTGTTCTGAAGCGAATCGCGCGGTTAGAGCGGCGGGCTAAACCGCGGACGGCTTGCAGCAATCCTGCCACGTGTCAATGCGATCGGCGAAACCCAGGCGCTCCAGATACGCGGAGTCCGGCGCGACTTTCACCGCAATGGAAGCGTCGGAGTCCTCGCAGAAACAGTTGGCCATGTGGACGGCTGTGAGCGCGGTGAACGGGGCCGCCTCGTCCAGGGCGCGGCCCGGCTCCAGCAGGCTGTAGTCTTCCGGCGGCGCGCCCGACGGACCCAGGTGGAAGGCGATGGCCTCGATCACGGGATCCGGCAGGCCCCAGAGTTCGAGGAGATAGCTCCCAATCTGGGCGTGCGTAACCCCCAGGACTTCCCGCTCCGCGTCGGCGAGCGCCATGGGCCGCTCGTCGGCCAACTGGATTGCGCGGCCGAACGCGTCCGTGAGCTGGGTGGCCAGAATTAACTGGCCCACTTCGTGGAGCAGGCCGGCGGTGAAGGCGCGATCGATGATCTGGCGATCGCTCGTCTCCTCCCGCGCGATGTTCCGCGCGGCCTCCCCCACGGCGAGGCAGTGGGACCAGAGGCTCTCCAGGCTGAAGCCGGGGGGCAGTTTTTTGCCCACCGGCATATCAAAGACTTCCGCCATCAGGACGACGTTCTTGAGGTTCGCCAGCCCGAGCATGGAACAGGCCTGGAGCAGATTCGAAATCGGATTCCGCAGCCCCATATAGGCCGAATTCACAATCTGCAACACCTTCGCGCTGATGGCCGCGTCCTGTTCGATGAGCTTGCCGATCTCGCTCACCGACGCGTCCTCCCGCACCATTTCCTGGAGGACCCGCTGGTAGATCACGGGCAACGCCGGCAAGCGCCCCATCTGGTGCAGCGTCTCCTTCATCGGGCCCGCGTTCAACTGGTTGCGCAGCGCAAACGCGCGCGACACCGCGTTGTACAGGCGCTGCGGCTCGCACGGTTTGCCCAGGATCTGGTGCGCCACGTTCGAAACCTTGAGGATGAGCTGGCTGTCGGTCGTGCCCGTGAGCACGAAACGGACCGTGCTCGGGAACTCGTCGCGCACGGTCAGCAGGAAGTCCGCCCCGTTCATCCCGGCCATATTCAGGTCGGTCACAACCACGTCAAAATCCGGGAATTTCCGCATGGCCTCCAGCGCTTCGTCCGCGGACTGCGAGAAGCTCATGCTCCAATCGCGGGCGACCGTGCGCAGCATGCGCTTGAGCCCGTTCAGGACGTTTATTTCGTCGTCAACGAATAGAACTCGTTTCATCGGGTCCCACCATAGTTTCCGTTTCCGCGTGCGCCTGCCGTATCGCTTCGAATTCCTCCACAATGCGCTCGAACGCGTCGAAGACATCCGGTGCGAAGTGCGTTCCGCGCGCTTGCCGCATAATATCCAGGGTCTGCGCCACGCTGAAGGCGGGCTTGTAGGCGCGTACCGAGCGGAGCGCGTCGTAGACATCCGCGATGGCCACGATCTGGCCGGAAATCGGGATTTCATCGCGTGCAAGGCCGCGGGGATAGCCCTCGCCGTCCCAGCGTTCGTGATGGGTCATGGCAATTTCCGCGGCCAGTTGGCGGAGCCCGTTGTCCTGTTGCTCTGTGTCCCCGTCGGGGGCATCGCCCGCGCCGCCGTTGGCCCCAAAGTGCGCATGCGGCTCTTCCAGCAGGATGGCGGCCCCGATCTCGCAGTGCCGCTGCATGATCGATCGCTCGTCCGGCGTCAAGCGGCCCGGCTTGAAGAGTATCCCGTCCGGTACGCCAATCTTGCCGATATCGTGCAGCGGGCTCGTGATAGAAAGGGCTTCGCGGTAGGCCGGGGAAAGCGCCAGCGCCCGCGCCAGGGCACAACTGCAATCCGCCACGCGCAGCACGTGCGCGGCGGTGCGCTCGCGGACCTTCTGCTCGAGGATGGCGTTCTGGTTCCGAAGCCGGTCCCCGTACTCCTTGATCCGTAAAGCGCTGCGGACGCGCGCCGTGAGATCGTCGAGATTCACCGGCTTATTCAGGAGGTCCGTGGCGCCGAGGTCAAGGCCGCGCCGTTTCAGGTGGCTCTCGGCGTTCCCCGTCAGGATAATCACCGGGATGTCCCGTGTCGATTCGTCCGCCTGAAGCTCCTGAAGCAGGTCGAAGCCCGTCTTGCGGGGCATGCTCACGTCCGTCACGATCGTGTCGATACGCTGCCGGCGCGTCAGTTCGATGGCCTCGTCCGCGCCCCCCGCGAAGAAGAGTTCCCAGGGCTCTCGCTGGCCGCGCAACAGCCGCCGGAGCCCCGCCAGGAAATTGGGCTCGTCGTCCACGAACAGAACATGCTTCTTTCGCGCTGTTGCTTCCGTTGTGCTCGTCTCGTTGCCAGACAAACGTGGTCCTCGCTCAGCCCGCGCCCGCGGCCTGCTTGCCCTGAAGCGGAAGGCTCAGGGTGAATAGTGTACCTTTTCCCGGAGCGGAATCCACGCCAATCGATCCGCCCAGGCGATCCACCACGACCGCGTGCACGAGCGCGAGGCCCTGGCCGGTTCCCTTGCCGATATCCTTCGTCGTGAAAAACGGCTCAAAGATGCGTTGCAGGTTCTCCGGCGGGATCCCGCAGCCGTTGTCGCCAATGCCGATTTCAACGCGATCGCCCGCCTCGCGAGTGAAGATCCGGATCACCCCGGGTTCCCGCTTGCCGCCGCCCGCCGCCGCTTCCTGGATCGCGTGCGAAGCGTTCACGACCAGATTCAAGAGCACCTGATTGAATGATCCGGGATAGCACGGTACGGGCGGCAGGTCGGAGGCCAATTCCAATTCGACCGTGGCCGCGTGCTTCCATTCTCCGCGCGAAACCGCCAGCGTGTTCTCGATGGCGCGATTGACGTCAATCGAGGACCAGTCCTCGTCGCCCGGGTGGGCAAATTCCTTCATGGCCCGAACGATCGCGGCTACCCGGTCGCGCCCTTCGATCGATTGATCGATGGCCAGGGGTAGCTCATCGCGCAGGAAGTCCAGGTCGATTTCCTCGCGAAGCCGCTGAAGCGCGTCCCGGTCCGGATCCGTAAGCCCGGCCCGCGCGCACGCCGCTTCCAGCGCATCCACCAGGCGAAGCAGGCCCGAAACCCCATCCTTGAGGAACTGGATATTGTCGCCCACATACTGGATGGGCGTGTTAATCTCGTGCGCGATGCCCGCGGCGAGCTCGCCGATGGCCTCCATCTTCTGGAGATGCCCGAGCTGCGCCTCAAGCCGCGCCTCTTCCGTCGTGTCGCGGATGCAAAGGCAGTACCCCACCAGGCCACCGGTATCGTCGCGCACCGCCGTGGTCACCCCGCGCGCCCAGCGGTCCACGCCATCGCGATGCCCTATGGCAATGCGCCCGGACCAGCGACCGTCCGTCTTGAGCGCCGCGCGGATCTCGTCGCAGAGCGCGCGGTCGTGCGCCTGCGCGCGCAGCACTTCGATCGAGCGGCCAAGGAGATCGTCCGCCGCGCGGCCCGTCAAGTGGACGAGGGCGGAATTCACCCACGTAAACGTCCCATCGATGTCTGTCAAACCCACGGCGACATCGGACTGCCCTATCGCAAGCAGTAACTGCGATTCCAATTCCGCGGAGAGGGCTCCCCCACCCTGACCATTGTTCGCGTGTTCCATAGCTGGCTCCCTGCATTCACGTAGCGGCGGTCCATGACCGCCCGCTTCCCCTCGTGTAACGCACCCAAACCCGTATCAAGCATACCACACCACGCCGCCGGGAGGTAATTAATTGACAGGCGATTTTTTCTGTTCGTAACAGCCCGCCGGTCGGTGTTAAAATGGCGGGCGTACACCCGCGGAATGCCGTCCCTGAAAGGAAAGCCATGCGCGACAGCAGCGAAAGCAGCCGGTTTCGTCTCGCGCGGCTCTATGACGCCGCGCAGCGCATGTACAGCGAGGCTCCCTACCGGTATATGCGCTCCGGCTACGCCTTTCCGGCCTGGCACTACTTCATCGAAGTCACCCGCCGCTGCAATCTCCGCTGCAAGATGTGCCAGTACATCGACTGGCTCGAAAACGTGCCCGTTAAGGAGCAGAAGCGGGGCGAGTTGAGCACAGAGGAGTGGCTGGAGGTCCTCGGCCAGATTCAGCGCTTCAGCCTCGTCACCTTTACGGGCGGCGAGGTCTTTGTCCGCAGCGATTTCATGGAACTGCTGGCCTTCGCCAGCCGCCGTTCGCGCACCCACTTCATTTCCAACACCACCATGCTTCCCGAGGAACGCGCCGAGGCCATCGTCGCGCTTGCGCCGCGCCGGACCGGGGCCGCCGGATTCAATTTTGCCGGCACGTCCATCGAGGGCCCCGGCGACCGGCACGACGAAATCCGGAAAATGCGCGGCGCCTGGGATCGCAGCATGGCCGGGATCCGCGAATTGCGGCGCTGCAGAGAAGCCAGCCGGAAATCCTGCCCGCACATTCATGTGACCACCGTCATCCAGCAGGACAATGTGGACGTGCTCCATTTCATGCCGCGCCTGGTCGCCGAGGCGGGCGCCGATGTGCTCAACCTGGTCACCGAAACGCGCATGCACGACCTGCCCGGTTTTGGCGAAGTCGACCCGTCGATCTACCGCCACGAAGACGTCCAGTGGCCCCACATTGACCGTTCGCTGCTCGCCGCGGCGCTCAACCGGACCCTGGACGAAGCCCGGGCCGCCGGTATTGAGGTGCGGCTTCCGCGGATGCCGCGCGAGGACTTGCTGAGTTACTACGATGGTTCCGGAATCGACCTGAAAGCCTACGAGTGCCGGAACGCCTGGAATACCCTGATCATCGGACGGACCGGCGACGCCTATCCCTGCTGGATGCAGTGCGTCGGCAATGTTCGCGAAAGCACGCTCAAGGAATTGTGGAACAACGCCGCTATGCGCTCGTTCCGGCAGACCTGCCAGCAGAAGCTCTTTGCGCCCTGCCCGGGCTGTTGCTTCCTGGAGCACCGTGGCGGACTCCAAACCGTGCGCGTCCCGTCTTCCGAAACGGCCACGCTGCGCGCGACCTGAGGCCCGTGATCGATTCATTATGCAAGCAAAGGAGAGGTTGAGGAATGGCCCGGAGGAACATCCTGGTGCTGGGAAGCGCCAATATCGATCTGGTCGCGCGCGTTTCGCGCATACCTCGGCCGGGCGAGACCCTCATCGGACAATCCTTCGCCACCATCTGCGGGGGCAAAGGGGCCAACCAGGCCGTCGCGGCGGCCCGCCTCGGGGCGGGCGTCACGTTTCTGGGCTGTGTCGGCGCCGACGCCTTCGGCGATCAGCAGAAGGCGAGCCTGAATGCCGCCGGCGTCGATCTGTCCCTGCTGAGGACCACCGGCGATGCGCCCACCGGCACCGCGATCATTGAAGTGAGCGACGCCGGCGAGAACTCGATTGTGGTTGTCCCCGGCGCGAACTTCGCCCTCACCCCGGCGGATGTCGAAGCGAGCCGCGCCGCCTTCGAAGCGGCGGACGCCGTGCTCATGCAGCTCGAAGTGCCCGTTGCTGTCGTCGAAGCCGCGCTGGAACTCGCGCGGCGGACCAACACGCTCTCCATACTGGATATCGGATCGGATCAACCCATTACCCCGGAGATTCTCGGGAAGGCCGACGTAATCAGCCCGAATACCAGCGAGGCCGAGCGCCTCACCGGGCGCACCATCGATACGCCCGACGCCATCCGGGAGGCCGCCCGCGCGATGATCGGCTATGGCGCGCGCCATGTCGTCATGAAACTCGGCGATCGCGGTTCGCAGGCCTTTGGGCCGGGAGGGGAGTGCGCCGTTCCCGCGTTTACTGTGGATGTCGTGGATACCACCGCCGCGGGCGATGCGTTCACGGCCGCCCTCGGCGTCGCCTGGGATCCCCGCGACCTGAATTCAACCCTGCGTTTTGCGAACGCCGCCGGCGGCCTCGCCGCCACCCGCGCCGGCGCCCAGCCCAGCCTCCCGGACCGGGCCGCCGTCATTGCCTTGCTGGAGCGCGCCTCGGACTGAGGCGAAAAGGAGAACGCGATGGACCCGATCGAGGAGCACGGACGGCTGCTGACCCGCCGGCAGTTCTTTGGCCGGGCCAGCGCCGGCATCGGCGCCGCCGCCCTCGCCTCCCTGATGGCCGGCGCGACCGCCCACGCAACCGCGCCGCCGCACCACCTCGCGCCGCGCGCGAAACGGGTTATCTTTCTCTTCCAGTCCGGCGGCCCGTCCCAGATGGAGCTCTTCGACTACAAGCCCGCGCTCGAACGCTTCCACGGCCAGGAACTCCCGGCTTCCATCCGCATGGGCCAGCGCCTCACCACCATGACCTCGGGACAAAGCGCGCTGCCCGTCGCCGCGTCGAAGTTCGCCTTTCACCAGCGCGGCAAGAGCGGCCTGTGGCTCAGCGAGGCGATTCCCCACCTCGGCGGCGTGGCCGATGATCTCTGCGTAATCCGCTCAATGCACACCGAGGCCATCAACCACGATCCCGGCATGACCATGATGCAAACCGGCAGCCAGCAGCCCGGACGCCCCTCCTTCGGGGCCTGGCTGAGCTACGGCCTCGGCAGCGAAAACGCGAACCTGCCCGGCTTCGTCGTGCTCGTGTCCTTTGGCAGTTCGAAGCGCCCCGCACAACCCCTCCGCCAGAATCTCTGGGGCGCCAGCTTCCTGCCCTCCGAACACCAGGGCGTCTCGATGCGCCCCGCCGGCGACCCGGTCCTCTATCTGAACAATCCGCCCGGCGTCGACGAAGCCGCGCGGCGGCGCATGCTCGATACCGTCGCCACGCTGAACCAGTCGCAATACCAGGCCTTTGCGGATCCCGAGATCAACGCGCGCGTCGCCCAGTACGAAATGGCGTACCGCATGCAGATGTCCGTCCCGGAACTCACAGACATTGCCGGTGAACCCAAGTCCGTGCTGGATCTGTACGGGCCGGGCGTCGAACAGCGCGGGACCTACGCGGCCAACTGCCTGCTCGCGCGGCGCATGGCCGAGCGCGGCGTCCGCTTCATCCAGCTCTACCACCGCGGCTGGGATCAGCACGGCAACCTGCCCAGCGACCTGGCGGCCCAGTGCGCCGATACCGACCAGCCCACCGCGGGCCTCATCAGGGACCTGAAGCAGCGCGGTCTGCTGGAGGACACCCTGATCGTATGGGGCGGCGAGTTCGGGCGCACCGCCTACTGCCAGGGCGGTCTCACGCGCGACAACTACGGCCGCGATCACCACGGCCGATGCTTCTCGCTCTTCCTCGCGGGCGGCGGCGTTCGGGGCGGCCTGGCCTATGGTGAAACCGACGACTACGGCTACAACATCGCGCGCAACGGCGTGCACGTCCACGACCTCCATGCAACGCTGCTGCACCTGCTCGGGATCGAGCACGAGCGCCTCACCTTCCGGCACCAGGGGCGGGACTACCGCCTCACGGATGTGCACGGCCGCGTTGTCCGAGATATTCTGGTATAGATTGGGGGCATCTTTCGATTCAGATTTACGGTGGCGCTGGATGGCCACCTCAACACTCCAACATGTCGGGAATCATGTCATGAAACAGAAGTACGTGCGTCTCCATGTCCTGTTCGCCGCCCTGTGCCTGCCGCTGCTGCTGTTGGCGGCGGGCGCCGCCACCGCGGCCACCCCCTTCGGCGATCCGGGGACTATTACCGAATACGAAATCGCCGCCCCGCACCCGGAGGCCGATTCCACCGTCGCGCGGGTGGTCCTGACAGCCGGCACGGTGGATGCCTGGGATGGCGCGCCCGGCCAGTGGCTGCGGATAGAAACGACGTCGTACAACGGCGGCAGCCTGCGGTTCTGGTTGCTCAGCGCGGAATGGCCCTCCGAAAACCTGGGCGAGGCGCGGGCGCAAGTTCTCCGTTACATCGTACAGCAAGGGGATCAATCCCCGGTGGAGTATCGCCACGCGGTGTCGAAACGCGCGGTGCTCCCGTCCAACGGGGCCTGGGCGTATCTGCTTCCGCGCCCGGCTGGGGAAGACGCCGTGGCCCTTCTCGGCCACCGCTACGCCCGGAGCGCCTCCAGCGCCGGATCGCCCGCCGCGCCGCCCGCCGATCCCAAACTCCACCTGCTCCGGCCCGATGTGCTGACCGGCGTGCCCCACAACACCCGCCAGGCCGATGAAACCCGCCGCTACGACGACTCCGAATACGAGTACATCCCGCTCGTTCAGGACGATTTCGACACCATGGCGGATACGGGCCTGAACTGTTACCGGGCCGAACCCGACCTCGTTCCCTGGTATGAGGAGCGCGGGCTCTTTTACTACGGCGGGCTGGATCTCCCCTATCCCGGCCTCCTCTACAACCCCCTCTACCTCGGCCCGGGCCTCTTCCTTGACGAGCCCGCCGTCGTAACCCGCGACTACGCCATCCGCCCCCGCCTGCGCGAGGATCCCGCGTTCCGGCGCGACATTAACCCGCAGGCCGCCATGGAGGCCTTCGAGGAGCACTTCACCAAAGTCATGACCGAGGGCGCGCCCATACAGTACATGAAGCGCCTCGCCGATCGCCCGGATATCGACACGGGCGACATGCAGTTCCTCCAGGCCAGCCTCTACACCTGGGAAACCATGGTCAGCTCCGCGGCCTACCAGCTGCTCTACGACCCCGTCTCGCCCGGCGCCATCGTGTTCGAGCCGCCGGGACACATCGGTGTCCGCCGCACCACGCCCGCCTGGAATATGAGCTACGGCTGTGAAATTCCGATCACCGGCCGCGACCATTTCATCGACGTCATCATCGGTTTCGTACGGGGCGCCGCGCGGGCCAGCGACAAAGAGTGGGGAATCAGCATCTACGGCAGCGTGGACCATGCCGACGCCGGCGCTTTTATTTCGCGCGCCTACGAACTCGGCGCCACGCGGTTCTTCTACTGGGACAGCGCCCGCCTCGCCTGCGTGCCCTTCGGCGAAGTGCTCGACCACACGCGCCATCTCACGCGCCAGGCGACGATCTACCCCAACCGCGATCTGGACCGCCTCAAGCACGCCGCCGAAGTCGCCATCCTCTTTCCCGCCGGCTACAATCTCGGGCACGTCTTCATGGGCAAGGGGATGCTCTGGGGCGTCAGCGAATTGAACCTGGAGCGGAAAAACCGCGCGGGCGTCACGTACCGCACTGTGATGGGCAACCTGTTCACCGAGATCGAGCGGTGCCTGCGCATGGGCATCGCCTTCGACCTCCTGTGGGACCTGCCCGCCGTGAGGCCGCGGGGCTATCGCGAGGTCGTGCGTATTCGGGAGGAGGGCGCCGTGGAAGTCACGGTGAACGGCGTTGTCGAAGTGCTTCCCGGACCCCGGACCCCCGAGCGCGCCGGCGGCGCGGGGCCAGGTCTGGAGATTGACGCCCCCGAGACCGCCCAGGCCCCCGCTGCCATCACCGTCACCGCGCGCGTCGTCGAGGGCGATGCGCCGGTCTACTATTCCCCAATTCCGGATCTATCCGGCGTCCACCACAACGAGCGCGTTCTGTGGGAGGTCTACGGCCCCGAAGAAGAGGATCACTTCCACCGCGTTCCGGTCATCGAAGCGGGAGATGTCACGCAAACCGGCCCGAACACGCACGACGTGGAGGCGACCCTCAACATCGAGAAGCCCGGCCGCTACCGGATTCGCGCCGCCACAACCGATCTCGCGGGCCGCTCCGCCGTCGTCTGGCGCGACCTCGAAGTCCAGTGATGCCCCCAAGAATGGAGAGGGTGCGCGGCGCGGTGGTGTGAGCCGCGCCACGCACCAGAGGGGGGGTGCCTGGAATGGTCCGCCTTGGGAAGCGGACTTGGAGGCGCCGGAATTGGACTGTCTGCGGGCGGCTGTTCCACCGCGCGCGAACCTCAGAAGAGCTGGAGCACCGCCGCGGGCTGATCCGCGTGGACCAATACCCAGCTTTGCTGGTAGATCACGAATCCAAAGACGCAGAGCGTCGGCTGGCTGATCCGCGTGAAAACCTTCATCCCGCGAAACCTCGCCAGATACCACGCCATGATCGGGGACTGTGTACGTACGGCCTGCGTCGCTGTCGGATTCATCTTTTTCTACCCTCCTCATCGGTTCCGCGCTCACCCGCGGGTTGGTTTCTGTCAACAATTTCCTATAGGCAAATTCCATGCCAATCAGAATAAAGAAACCCATAAACCTTTAATATATAGTGATTTATACGCATTGCATTGTGGGTGGGGCCTTGGCGGGAGCAGAAAACACGTCCGAACAGGGTCCAAAATTGTACGAAATATGCACCCGAGATTTCCGGCCGTACAAATTTGTGGCCCCCGCCTCACTCCCCCGCGTCACGCGGGCGCCGCGCCGCCGTCGCCCGGAGCCAGCGGTTGCTTGAAAGCGCTGCGTATTGCGGGGCGTGGCGTGCGCGGGAGGCGGTCCGCTATGCTGTGCTCATGCGAAACTTCTATGACGCGGTGTATACGCTGGTCCGCGACATTCCGCCGGGGCGGGTGATGACGTATGGCCAGATAGCGACGATCCTGGGCGCTCCGCGGGCGGCGCGGGCGGTGGGGTACGCCTTGCGCGCGCTTCCGGAAGGAACCGATGTGCCGTGGCAGCGGGTGATCAATCACCGGGGCGGGATCAGCGCGCGGGGAGAGGCGGCGCGGCCGACGTTGCAGTATGAATTGCTGGCGGAGGAGGGGGTGGCCTTCGGGGCGGACGAGACGTGCGATCTGCGGGTGTACCGCTGGGAGCCGGCGGACCCGGAGGCGTATCACTTCACGCCGTCGGACGAATTGCCGTTTTAGGAGGGCGCCGCGTTATTCGGAGTCGAAGTTAAACAGGCGCCGCTTGATGATCGTATCGTAGACCACCTCGGGAACGCTCTCCTTCCAGTCGCGGCGCCCCTGGCGGATCTGCTTGAGTATATCGCGCGACTGTATGCGGAGAACGCACTCGTCGGCGCCGTCCAGCGGAACGATGTGGCCGTTTTCCATGAGGTGGCGCAGCAGGAGGCGCACCTTGTTGGCCACGCGGAGGTTTTCCAGGGTGACCATCTCGCCGTCTTCGCCCAGGACGGGATAGACGTAGAGGCGGATGTTGCCGGAGAAGAGCTTGCCGAAGGCCTCGAGGATGCCGCCTTCGAGATCGGTGTAGTACTTCTCGTTGAAGATGTCCTGGATGTTGGGCACGCCCAGGACGATGCCGATCTTGCGCTTGGTGAATTCGTTGAGGTAGCTGCGGAGGCGGAAGAAGCGCAGGTAGTTGGAAATGAGGACGGTGAAGCCGAGGGCGCCGAGCATGTCGACGCGGGCGAGGAAATCCTGGGTATCGATCTCGCCTTCGTTCATGAGGCTGGCCATGGTCAGCTCGGCGAGCACGATGGTGCAGTTTTCGTCGGTGCCATCCTCGTTGATGAACTGTTGCCTGCCGCAGCGCGCCATGTCCATATTGACGTTGGTGACGGGGCGGAAGCTGCCGCGCAAGACGAGGCAGTTCATTTTGTAGAGGGTGTCCGTGGGGGTGGAGACCTCGCCGTGCGGCGAGAACATGACGGCGTTGGTCATGCCGGACTTGACGAGGTGGAGCGCCATGAGGCGGTTGTCGACATCGTCAAAATAGGGCCCGCGGAAATCGACGGAATTGATTTCGATGCGGCCGGGCTCGAGATTGTCGACGAGCGATTCAATCAGCCGGGTGGGCGTCCGGTAGTGGTAGAACATGCCGTAGAGCAGGTTTACCCCGAGGACGCCCAGCGCATACTGCTGCTGGCGGTTGGCGGAGTCGAGCATGCGCACGTGCAGGATCAGATCGCTCGGGGGGGCGCCCGGATAGAGTTGCGCGCGCACGCCCATCCAGCCGTGGCACGGGCCGCGGGTCTTGTAGCCGGCGGCCTTGACGGTGTCGGCGATGGCGAAGAAGCAGCTGTTCTTCGGGCGGGTGTCTTTCAGGCGCTCGGTCAGGAGGTTGAACTCCTTGTCGAGCATTTTTTCGAGGCGGCTGCGGCTGACGTAGCGGCCGCGCTCCTCCTCGCCGTAGATGGCGTCGCTGAACTGCATGTCGTAGGCGGACATGGTCTTGGCGAGGGTGCCGGCGGCGCCGCCGGCCTGGAAGAAGAAGCGTGCGATTTCCTGGCCCGCGCCGATTTCGGCGATGGTGCCGTATTTGTGGGGGTCGAGATTGATCTCCAGCGCCTTCTGCAAGGTGCTGTTGATATCTTCTCCCATTTGCGTGCTCCTTTCCTGTACTGGGGCGGAAGGGGGTGACCCGGGGAGGGTTGGATGCGATTGTACTTCGCCGGTGGCGGGTATCATTGTCCAGCCTTGCGGGCGGGCGCCCGCGATCGAAACTGACCAAGCAGCGTGTCCCCGACGAACACCCTGAAGCTACAAACAGGGCGCCATTATGCGGCAGGGGCGTCGGCTAAAACAACTCGGGCGATTCGTGGCGGGGCGGCGGGGTGCGTCCCAGGTGCTTCCAGGCCAGGGGGGTGGCGACGCGGCCCTGGGGGGTGCGCTTGAGGAAGCCGAGCTGGATCAGGAAGGGCTCGTGGACCTCCTCGAGGGTCTGGCGCTCCTCCCCCACGGCGACGGCGAGCGAGGCCAGTCCGACGGGACCGCCGCCGAACTTTTCGATGGCGGTGCGCAGGATGCTCCGGTCCATGTCATCGAGGCCGAGGCTGTCGATCCGCAGCAGTTCGAGCGCGGCGTCGGCCATGGGGCGCGTGACGACGCCGTCGCCCTTGACCTGGGCGTAGTCGCGTACGCGGCGGAGGAGGCGGTTGGCGACGCGGGCGGTGCCGCGGGAGCGCGTGGCGATTTCGAGGGCGCCGTCCTCCTCGATGGGGACTTCGAGAATGCGCGCGGCGCGGAGCACGATGTGCTTCAGCTCCTCGGGCGAATAGAACTCGAAGCGGCAGGTGTCGCCGAAGCGGGCGCGCAGGGGCGGGGTCAGGAGGCCCGCGCGGGTGGTCGCGCCGATGAGGGTAAAGGGTTTGAGGCCGATCTTCATCGAGCGCGCCGTGGGGCCCTTGCCCAGCATGATGTCCACCTCGAAATCTTCCATGGCGGAGTACAGCGTCTCCTCGACGGCATGGTTAAGGCGGTGGATCTCGTCGATGAAGAGGACGTCGAAGGCTTCGAGGCTGGTGAGGATGGCGGAGAGGTCCGCCTGGCGCTCGATGACGGGGCCGGAGCTCTGCTTGATGTCGACGCCCATTTCGTTGGCCAGGATCCGCGCCAGGGTGGTCTTTCCGAGGCCCGGCGGCCCGCTCAGAAGCAGGTGGTCGAGCGGCTCGTTGCGCCCCTTGGCGGCGGCGATGGCGATGGCCAGCTTATCCTTGATGGGCTCCTGGCCGGGAAACTCGCTCAGGCGCTGCGGGCGGATCTGATCCTCGGCGATGGTGTCCTCGCCCTGGGCGGCCGGGTTGATGATTTCGTCGTGCGCCATGGCCGGTTACACCTTCGCCAGCGACCGGAGCGCGGCCCGGACCACGTCCTCGTCGGTCGCGCCTTCGCCGAGCTGCTTGCGGGCGGCGGCGGTGGCCTTTTTCGCCTCGGCGGGCGTGCACCCGAGCGAGATGAGGGCCTCGTAGGCGTCGTCGCCCTCCGGTGCGGCCTCCGCCTTTTCGGGCTCACCGATAATCGCGTTGAGGTCGGGGTTCTGCTTCAGTTTGGTCTTCATTTCGAGGACGATGCGCTGCGCCATGGCCTGGCCGACGCCGGGGATCTTCGTGAAGGCCTTCACATCGTTCTCCAGCACGGCCTGGCCGAAGGCCTGGACGGAGAGTCCCGAGAGGACGTTGAGCGCGACCTTCGGGCCGACCTTGTTGATGGAGAGCAGCGTGGTGAAGAGGGTTTTCTCCTCTTCCTTCAGAAAGCCGAAGATCTGGAAGGCGTCCTCGCGGATATGGCAGTAGGTCAGGAGCGTGACTTCCTGGTGGACGGCGAGCTTGCGGTAGACCGTTTCGGGCACGGCAATCTCGTAGCCGGCGCCGCCCACATCCAGGGCGATGTGATCCAGGGATTTTATTGCGACCGTGCCGCGTAAGAAGGCGAACATGGGTTGGTTGGGCCTCGGTAATGTGGTTTCCTGCGGCCTACTGTACTGAATATAAATACAGATTTTCAATTCACATCGGCTACCGAGGGAAAACAGCCCGGGAGTTCAGCGGGTCGCTTCGACGGTGGCCTCCAGCAAGGCCCGCAGAAATTCGGGCGCGAAGTCTGCGCCGTTCTCCCACGCGAGGGTATGTCCCGCAAGGTGGAAGTTGCGGAAGTACGCTGGATTGTTGAGTGGCTCGAATATCTCTCCGTCCAGTTCTCCCGCCAGATCGACCTCGCCGGAGGCGCCGTCGTTAAACGTCAGGTGGACGCGAAAGTCCCCAAGGTAGGATGCATCAATAACCCAAGGTATCATCAGATTCACTCCAGTGGCGCTATCTTCTTTAAAGGCCGGCGTTGCTGCGCCAGGACCCAGTTGTCGCGCAATTCGTCCTGCCTTGCAGCATACCACTCCAAAACCAGGTTAAGCGCGCGACGTGGGAACCTGCCCGAGACAATCCCAGTTTCGATTTCCACCGTAATCGTATACTCGCCATACTCCGCGTGGAAGTGGGCAGGCGGATGGTCTTTGTAATAGAGGTAGATGGTGATTCGATGAAATCTACATATTTATAACAGTTTTGCCGTCTGAAGCAAAGTAGAACTTCAACCACGAAGGTCACGAAGAAAAGCAGAGAAGAGCTTTGACCGCAGAGAGCGCAGAGGGTGTTGTTGTGCGCGTACGGACTGGTGCGGTTGGTTGAATGAGGGCGAGTTTTTAACCACGAATGGACACCAATGCACACGAATGCGCCGGGAGCAGCGGCTGGCCGCGATCAGGAGCTGTGACCACGGATTACACAGCGCAGCCTCTGGCCGCAACCAAAGTAATGATCACCACGAAGTGCGCGAAGGTCACGAAGAGAAAGAGAGACGGTAGCACTTTAGCGGAACGAAGCACCCAACGCCTTGGAGGCGATTTTCGGTCAAGACGGGCGTGAATAGCAGGATCGCGGACATTTTCGCCTCGGCGGACCTTCGGCACGTCCGCGGCAACGGGAGCTCGGGAAATAAAGTGAGGTAAGTGGTTTGGAATGGAATCCCGGCGTCCCAAGGAGCGGAAAGCATTGGGGACCCGCGCCTCTTCAAGTACACATCGACCACGAAATGTCTTGCGCTCGTCCCGCCGCGGAGATGAATGTCCGCGATCCTTTGCGCCTTTCGGCGCTGAACACAGCCGGGACGCCCGCCTCCGGCGCGTCATGGAGCTGTGCCACTTTCCTTGCGAGGTGGTTTTGCTGGGGTGAGGGGAACTTTTTGGAGGTGGGCTCACGTTGCCGCAGGCAAGAATGCCCGCGATCCTTTAGCCGTGCATCCTCTCAAATTGCCGGAGTGCCTGGGACTATATATGCTCGCTACTTCAGACGGCTAAACTGTTACGAATATCGTTTCTTCAGCGCCGGAGGCGCCGATCATACCAGCCTGTTCCGCAGGGCCAGGAAGAATGCCGACTTCCCCACAGACTTTCAAGACGCGTTGCGTCACCCATTACGGATGAAATCGTGCCCCTGACTCTTGGCGCTGTTCTGGAGTCTCGCACGCTCAAGCCTTCGCGGCGGAGCCGCGGAGCTTGAACGTGGCGCCCGTGGCTCCCTTTGAAATTTCAGCAGAAACCCCCATAAAAAAAGGGCGCCGCCGGGACCAAGGGGGGATCGTGCTTCAGGTCGCCGGCGGCATGCAGGGGGTTGAGGAAGATCGTTCAAATGTCGTTTTTGGGACCCCTTGCATCCGGTTAAGGAGGGCGCCGCCGGGACCCAGGGGGATCGTGCTTCGGGTCACCGGCGGCATGCAGGGGGTTGAGGAAGATTGTTCAACTGTTGGGCCGGGCTCCCTCGCTCCAGGTTAAGGAGGGCGCCGCCGGGACCCAGGGGGGATCGTG
This sequence comes from Candidatus Hydrogenedentota bacterium, assembly GCA_019637335.1. Lineage (NCBI taxonomy): Bacteria > Pseudomonadati > Candidatus Hydrogenedentota > Candidatus Hydrogenedentota bacterium. The sequence goes on from JAHBVV010000035.1 coordinate 42,028, forward strand.
CTTCGGGTCGCCGGCGGCATGCAGGGGGTTGAGGAAGCTCTTTCAACTATTAGTTCGGGCTAAACCACCCGTTCTGGTTAAAGGGTATGTGGGCGTATTCGCGCCGGAACTGGCGGGCCTGTTTGGCCAGAGCCAGCCCCAGCTTCCAGAGGCTGTGGTTATTCGACAACCACGCCTCCAGCGCCTCATTGTCCAGACTGTCGACGGAGTTCGCGTCCTCTTGGCTTTCCTCGCGGTAGTCCGCGTCCCAGCTTCCGAAGTCGTCGAAGTCCATTGGTCACCGTCCTTGTGTCGTCTTTCGGCTGCTCTGTCCGCCGTTGACAAGCGAATTATGCCCTGAAAATCATGAAGAAAGATTAACAAAACGGGAACAATTAAATAAAACCTGCACGGAGCGGTGAGTAATTCAATTAAATCGATTATATTGGAGTGTGTCTAAGTCGAACTTTTGCGCAAAAACCGGCTTCTTGCCTTGGGAAGGGTGCGAATCAGCACATGCGGCAGGTTCCGGGGGATCGTCGGGCGGGTCAGGCGTTCCGGGCATGGTGGAGGGTGTGGATCGTGACCTCGGGCGGACAGAAGAAGCGTACGGGGACCATGCTGCAACCGGCGCCGGCGGAGGTGTAGCCCTGGAGCTGGTGGTAGGTCCAGGGGCCGCTGTCCATGGCGCGGGGATGCTGGGCGTTGCGGAGCGGGGCGAAGCCGCCGGGCAGGCAGATCTGCCCGGCGTGGGTGTGGCCGCAGAGGACGTAGTCGATGCCGCAGGCGAGGGCTTTGCGGTAGGTTTCGGCGGTGTGGGAGAGGAGGATGGTGGTTGCTTCCTGGGGGATGCCTTCCAGGGCCCTTTCGAGGTTTTCCGTTTCGTAGTAGTGGGGGTCGTCGATTCCGGCGAGGTAAATCCGGTCGCCGCCGCGATCAATGGTTGCGTGCTCGTTGAGGAGCATGCGCAGGCCCATGGCCTCGAGTGGGGACGCCATGCGGAGGCTGTCGTGGTTGCCGAGAATGCCGTAGGCCGGCGCTTTCAGGACTTTTACCACGCGGGCGGTCTCTTCCATGGCGCGGTCGATCGGTCCGAAGGTCTCCGCGCGGTAGTCGCCGGTGATGACACAGAGATCGTATTCGAGCGTTTCGAGGAGACTGCAGAGCGCGGCGGTGATCCCGGGGTCGATATCGAGGTGGAGGTCGCTGAGGTGGAGGATGCGAAAGCCCTCGAAGGCCGGGGGGAGGCGGCGGAGGAGGATTTCGCGTTCGACGAGGCGATGGCGCCGCGCGTTCCAGTTGCCCCACCAGTAGGTGAGGCTGGCGCGCAGGATAAGCTGAAGGGTGATGCGCAGCACGGGGAAGTTTTCGGGGTGGAACCGTGTCCGGCCCCCCCCGAAAACTTCCGCGGCGTGGAAATGCTCGACGTTCATGCGTTGGCGGTAGTGGTGCGCGCCGAGGCGATCGCGCAGGCGCGGGAATTCCAGGGGAATGCTTTCACCACCGTCAGGGATGGTGGGCTGCTGATTCATCAGGCCGTGGCCGCCCCCTCGGCGAAAAGCGTCATGCGCCGGGACAATTCGCGCAGCCAGGCATCGTCGCCCCGCCCGAATTCCTCGGTCACCCAGCCGGTATAGCCGATATCGGCCAGGGCCTGGCGGACAACGGGCCAATTCACGTCGCCCTCGTAGGGGAGGTTGCTCCACTCATAGGACTTGCGGGTGAAGTCCTTGACGTGGATGCGGCGGATGCGCTTTCCGAGGGTGCGGATCCAGTCCTCGGGATAGCCGAAGATAACGACATTACCGATATCGAAGTAGGCGTGCACCCAGGGGGATTCAAACTGGTCGACATAGGTGGCGAATTCGAGGGGGCTGAGGAGGAACTTATTCCAGACGTTTTCGACCGCGATGACGACGCCGAGTTCCTCGGCGAGGGGGATCATGGGGCGGATGTTTTTCTGGGAGTTCTCCCAGGCCTGGGCGTAGCCGACTTCCTCGTTCACCACGGCGGGGACGAGCAGCACCGTGTCGCATCCCATGGCGTGCGCGGTCCGGAGGGCCTGGGCGATTTCGGCCTGGCCCTTTTTGATGACCTCGGGGTCGGGGCTGGACATGGGCGCGCCCCAGCCGCCGTAGGTGATGGAATGTACGGGCACACCCGCTTCCCGCGCCTGATCACCGCGGATTTTGGCGGCGTCGAGGTCGTCCATGGGGTAGGCCTCGATGCCGTCGAAACCGGCGTCCTTCGCCAGGGCGAATTTTTCCGGATCGGTGGGGAGATCCGGAAGTTTGTTGTATTGGAGAGCCTTCTGGAGGGGCGGGAAGCTGGCTTCTGCCGCGGCGCGGCTTGCGGAAGCGGCCAGGGCGATGCCGGCGCCGGCCGCGGCGGTGTGCTGGAGGAAGCCGCGCCGGTTCATGGCGTAGGGGGACATAGTCATCATCCTTTTCTTGGAGAGTCGTGTGGAGCGGGCGCCCGGAATGACGCCCGGGGCCGCGCGCGCTGGCCCACAGTCTGCGATGATCGGGCTTTGGATTGCAAGGTTTCGCGCGGGCGCGGGCGGATGCACTACAATAGCGGGCGGTTGCCGCGCCTGGTGGTGAGAGCGCGGCCAAGCACGCTGGAGCCCGCCATGGAATACACCGCACCCGGGGAAACTTCGATTAATCAGGCCTATACGATTGCCCGCGAGCGCTATGCGGCGCTGGGCGTGGACACGGACGCCGCGCTGGAACGGCTGGCCGGGATACCGATTTCGCTGCACTGCTGGCAGGGCGACGACGTGGGCGGCTTCGAGCGGGTGGAGGCGGCGAGCGGCGGGGGGATTCAGGCGACGGGCAATTACCCCGGGAAGGCGCGTACGGCGGAGGAGCTCCGGCGGGACGTGGAGCAGGTATTGCGGCTGCTGCCGGGGAAACACCGGTTCAACCTGCACGCGATGTATGCGGAGACGGGCGGACGGGCGGTGGCGCGGAACGCGATCGGGCCGGAGCATTTTGCGGGCTGGATCGCCTGGGCGAAGGAACTCGGGCTGGGGATGGACTTCAACCCGTCCTGTTTCGCGCACCCGATGGCGGACACGGGCTTCACGCTTTCGAGCGCGGATCCGGGCATTCGCGATTTCTGGATCGAGCATTGCATCGCCTGCCGCACGATCGGCGCGGCGATCGGGGCGTCGCTCGGCAGCGCGTGCGTGACGAATGTGTGGATCCCGGACGGGTTCAAGGACATTCCCGTGGATCGGAACGCGCCCCGCGAGCGATTGCGCGCGGCGCTCGACCGCGTGTTTGCCGAGAAGCTGAATTCCGCGCACCATTTGGACGCGGTGGAGGCGAAGCTCTTCGGGATCGGGTCCGAAAGCTACGTGGTGGGGTCGCACGAGTTTTACCTGGGCTACGCGATCACCCGGGGGACGTTGCTCTGCCTGGACGCGGGGCATTTTCACCCGACGGAGACGATCGCGGACAAGCTGACGTCGGTGCTGGGGTACCTGGACGAGGTGCTGCTGCACGTGAGCCGCGGGGTGCGGTGGGACAGCGATCACGTGGTGCTGTTCAACGACGACACGCGGGCGATTGCGGAAGAGATCATCCGGCACGGTTTCGAGAAGCGCGTGCACATCGGGCTGGATTTCTTCGACGCGAGCATCAACCGGATCGCGGCGTGGACGATCGGCACGCGATCGACGATCAAGTCGCTGCTGGCGGCGCTGCTGGAGCCCACGCCGGCGCTTCGCGGGCTGGAGGACGCGGGGGACTACAGCGCGCGCCTGGCGATGCTCGAAGAGATCAAGACGCTGCCCTTCGGCGCGGTGTGGGACTACTACTGCTTGTCGAAGGACGCGCCGGTTGGGGCGTCGTGGATGGCGGAGGTGAAGCGTTACGAGCGCGAGGTGCTTTCCGCGCGATCGTAGCGTTCACGGTTATCCGGACCCCTGCGCGGGCGGGCTGGCGAAGCTGGAAGGCGCGCGGCCGAAGGCGTGCTGGAAATCGGCTTCGAGCCGGGCGCGGACGGTGTCCAGCTGCGCCCGCCGCACGAGGGTTACGGTGGACCCGCCGAAGCCGCCGCCGGTCATGCGCGCGCCGATGACGCCGCCGTCCATGCCGATGCGCCGGGCGGAATCCACGAGGCAATCGAGTTCGGGGCAGCTGACGGCGTAGTCGTTCGCGAGGGAATCGTGGCTGGCGTACATGGCCTCGCCGAGTGCGGGCCAGTCGCCGGATTCGAGGGCGGTTGCGGCGGCGCGTGTGCGGGCGATTTCCGAGATGACGTGGCGCGCGCGTGGGTAGTGGATGGCGCCGAGGCGATCGCGCGCGGCTTCCAGGATTTCGGTTGTAACACCCCGCCAGGAGGTTGCGCCCAGTGCTTTCAGCGCTTCCGCGCATTGTGCGCGCCGGGCGGCGTATTCGCCATCGGCGAGGGCGTGGGACACGCCGGTGTTGGTCACGAGCACGACGACATCCGGGTGGGCGAGGGGGATGTGGCGTGTCTCGTGGCTAACGCAGTCGATGAGGAGGAAGCATCCCGCGCGGCAGAGGACGGAGGCCATCTGATCCATGAGGCCGCAGGGCACGCCGGCGTAGCGGTGCTCCACTTCGCGGCACAGGAGTGCCTTGTCGAGGGGCGGCAGGCGGCAGCCGGTGATCGTCTCGAGGAGGGTCATCGCGGCGACTTCGAGGGCCGCGCTGCTGCTGAGCCCGGCGCCGGCGGGGAGGGTGGAGTCAATGCGGGCCTCGAAGCCTGGAAGGGCCGCGCCGGTTTCACGGCGGAAGACTTCGATCGCGCCGAAGAGGTAGCGGCCCCAGTGCGGCAGGCTTTCGCGGGTGGAGAGGCCGGGTTCGATGCGCACGGTTTCGTTCGGCTGACTGGCGCTTGTGAAGACGCAGGCCCCGTCCGCGCGCGGCTCGGCGCGCATGGTGATGGCGCGATCCAGGGCCATCGGCAGCACCCAGCCGTCGTTGTAGTCGATGTGCTCGCCGATCAGGTTGACGCGGCCGGGCGCGCGCGCGGCCCAGGTTGCGTCGGTATGCGTCTCGGGGTCGGGATTCACGGGGCGGTTCCATCCGGCGGGATTGCCGGGCCCCTGTAGTGCCACGCGGGTTGTGCGGATGTCAACAGGCGCGGCGCGCTTGTGCCTGTCGCTCGGAATGTGCGCGCGCGAGCCCGCGTAGGGCAGAATAGGGGCCATGCAACCGCGCTGTGTTGCGAAAGGAAGTCACCATGCGATTCAACGTACCCCGATTGTTCCCGTGCGCCCTGCTGGCCGCGCTGTTCCTGCTGCTTTCCCCCGCTGCTCTGGCCGGGCCCGCCATTGTGGTGGGCGCGGATGCCTCTCCGTCGACCCGCTACGCGGCGGAGGAGCTCCAGCGCTTTTTGGGGCAGATGTCCGGCGAAACACTGCCGCTGCTTACCGACGCCGAGCCGCTGCCCGAGGCGGCATTTATCGTGGGCGTCAACGCGCATACCCAGGCGATTTTGAAGCGGGAAGGCGCGGGGGCGGAGCTGGCGCGCGCAATGGCGGGGCTGGGGGTCGAAGGGTATGTCTTGCAGACGGTGGGCCCGCACCTGGTCATCGCGGGCAGCGACGTGCGGGGCGCACTCTACGGGGTCTACGACCTGCTGGAGGAGCATTATGGGTGCCGCTGGTTCACGCCGACGGTTTCGCACATCCCGTCGATTGACGGGGTGACGATCCCGACGCTCAGCAAGCGGGTGGTTCCGATCCTTGAGTCGCGCGAGCCCTTCACCGCCGACTGCCAGGACGGCGACTGGGCTGCGCGCAACCGTATGAACAGCAGCGCGGCCCGGCTGGAGGAGAAGCACGGGGGCAAGGTGCGCTTCGGCAACGGGCTCTTTGTGCACACCTTCGATGTGCTTATGCCGCCGGATGAATTCTTCGACGAACACCCCGAGTACTATTCGCTGGTGGGCGGCGAACGTCTCAAGGACCGGACCCAACTCTGCTGCACGAACGAGGACGTGATCCGGATCTGCACGGAGCGGATGCTGGAACGCATTGCCGCCGACCCGGACGCCTTTGTCTACTCGCTGTCGCAGAACGATTGGCTCAACTGGTGCGAGTGCGCGGAGTGCACAGCGGTTGCCGAGCGGGAGGGCTCCCAGATGGGGCCGGTGCTTCACCTGGTGAACCGGGTGGCCGATGCGGTGGCGGAGCGGTTCCCGGACAAGGCCATTGAGACCCTGGCGTACCAGTACACGCGCAAGCCCCCGGTCCATATGCGGCCGCGCCCCAATGTGATCATCCGCCTGTGCAGCATCGAGTGCGACTTCATGCAACCGCTCGCCACGAGCGACTTTCCGGATAACGGCGCGTTCGTGCGCGATTTGGAGGGGTGGTCCCAGGTGTCGGAGCGGCTGTGGATCTGGGACTATGTCACGAGTTTTCGCAGCTATTTGTGCCCGTATCCGAATTTGCGGGTGCGGGACGACAACATCCAGCTGTTCATCGCGAACAACGTGAAGGGGATCTTCGAGCAGGACGTCTACAACACCCTCGGCGGCGAGTTCTCCGCCCTGAGCGGTTATCTCAACGCCAAGCTGCTGTGGGACCCGCAGTACGGCGAGGACCGGGCCATCAACGAATTCCTGGAAGGCGTCTACGGCGCGGCGGCGGGGCCGATTCGCGCCTATATCGACCTGTTGCACGACCATGTGGCGGAGAATAACATCCATGCGGACATCTGGGTTGACGCGCGCACCGCGCCCTTCCTCAACGACGAGATCCTGGCGCAGTCCAGCGCCTTGTGGGACGAGGCCGAGCTGAAGGTGCGGGACACGCCGGAAGTTCTTGCGCGCGTTCAGGAGGCGCGGCTTCCGGTGGAGTACGCCATCCTCGATCGGGCCAACGCGTCGGGGATGGCCGGGGTGCGGGTGGACCACGACAATTTTACCGCGTCGGTGGACCCGGCGTTCAGCGAGCGCGTGCGCCATTTCTTCGCGGTGGCGGAGCGGGCCGGGGTGACCCGTATGGACGAGAACCAGACGACGCTGGCCGATTTCCAGAAGACCTTCGACAAGACGCTGCAAGGCGATACGCTACAGTTTGAACCCAATCCCGCCGTCGCGATTGAATCGGCGGCGCCCGGCATTCGCTATGGATACTACGAGGGTTCCTGGGATGTATTGCCCGATTTCGCGGCGCTGACGCCCGCGGCGGAAGGCGTCGCGCCCGTTATTTCCATGGACATGCGCCAGCGGGACGAGGAGTATGCGCTCCGCTTCAGTGGGCTGGTCGAGGCGCCGCGGGACGGCATGTATACCTTCTACACGGAGTCCAACGACGGCAGCCGGCTGTATATCGACGGGGTCGAGGTGGTGGACAACGATGGCCTGCACCGCGCCGAAACCCGGGCGGGCACGGTGGCGCTGAAGCAGGGCTTGCATCGCATTGAAGTGGGCTACTTCCAGGCCGGCATGCGCTACGCGTTTGACGTGTACTGGTCGGGGCCGGGATTCGAGCGGGAGCGGATCCCCGCCGCGCGGCTGTTTCACGAGGAGTAGGCCCGGCTGGCGAGAATGGGCGCGCGCCCGGTGAGAAGCGCCGGCGCGTGGCCCTACCGCGCCAGGGCCGCGGCGCTACCGAGTTCTTTCAGCAGGTAGAACGGGGTCTCGTTGCCGCCCTGCTGGCGCGCGAAGAAATTGAAGACCATGATGCCGTCGGCGCCGTCGAGGTAGCTCTGCCGGGCGTAGTCGCGGTAGGGCTGATCTTCCCGTTCGTACTCGATGGAGGCGTAGATGGGCATTTCGGGCGGCAAGAGGTCACGGTAGGCGCGGATGGGGAGGGGGTAGTCGTTGCGCAGGTAGTGGCTGACAATGACGAAGTCGACGAGGCCCTCGCGGGCCCACGTGACCGGGTCGAGGCCGATGGCAAGATTCTGTTCGGGCCGGGCCATGATGCGCGCGGACAGGAGCAACGGGCGTCCCCGTTTTTCGCCGGCGGCTTTGATCAGGGCGGCGACTTCGCGCATCCACTGGGTCATTTTTTCGACGTGCTGCTGTTCTTCGCCCTGCGGGAAGTAGAGGGGGAAGCGCTGGAAGTCGAGTTCGATTCCGTCGGCGTCGTAGTCTTCCGCCAGTTCCTTGAGCTCGGCGAGTTTCTGGGCGCGGACTTCGGGGATGGCGAAGTTCAGGCCGGAGGGGAGCCACGTGCCGACGATGGGGTTGACGCGCGGTCCGAGGATCTCTTCGTAGATGGGCAGGAGGGGGTCGCCCACCTTGCCATTGCGCCACTCGGGATGTTCTTTCCAGAACGTGGAGAGAATCATGCTGTCTTCATCCTCTGTGGAGTGGACATCGTTGAGGCGGTAGGAGATGAAGGTTTCCATGCCCTTTTCCTTCGCGCGATCGAGGACGAGCTTCAGGGGGTCGTGGCCGGCGTCCATGAGGGCGCGAAGGTTCTGCACGCCCAGTTCGGAAGTAACCAATTTGTTCTCGGTTTCCGGCGCGATCTTCCTGGCGATGGCCTCGCTGATCTCCTCGCCGACCATCTGGGAGACCTTGGTCGGGTAGTTGAGGACCATGCCGAAATTGGGCGAGTAGGAATACGTGGTGGCCCCGTTTTCCGCGACTTGGTCGATATATTTGTAGACGTCCTCGGCGGACATGGGGTAGGGATCATAGATGATGAGGTTGTTGCCGTCGCTGTTGTAGATGAGCCGTTGTTGGCGGATGGGGTGGATCGGCGCGATGGGCTCCAGGGCGATGCGGCGGAACCAGACTTCGCCGCCTTCGATCTGGATCTGGATTTGTCCCGCGCGGGGGCGCACGTCGTAGACCTTGTTTACGATTACGCCGTTCAGCACGAGCGTGAGCGTGTCGCCATCGGCAATGACCTCGAACTGGTTCCACTCGCCCCGGGGGCGTTCGAGGTCGCGCGCGCCCCGGTAGCCCGCTTCATCCTTCCAGTCTGGATCGCGGCCCCACCAGTTGATGCGGCCAAAGGTGACCACCTGCATGCGGCCATCGGGCTGAAAAAGCCAGTTCCCGCCCTGTTTTTCCTCGGCGACGGGGACGGTGGCGCGGTAGCTGTCGGAGCCATCGCCCAGGACGAGAATGTCGCCCGTGCCGCCTTCAATCATCTGGGCGGCGTGGGCGTATTTCCACAGGCCTCGGAAGCCGCCGTCCTCGCCGCGGGCGTGTATCTGAAAGCCGCAGTCCAGGGCCTTGCCCTCGCGATCGCCGTAGCCCGTTTCGCCCCATTTGAACTCGGCGATGAGGCGGTAATTGGCGTAGGCCTTCTCCGTGCTCAGGCAGCCGCGCTCGTCACCCGCGATGTGGAGCAGGCCATCTTCCACGCGCACGACATTGCCCGGGTTCTCGCCCACGTCATGGCCCTTGAGCGCGGGGTACCAGTTGGTGAGATCGCGGCCGTTGAAGAGTTCGAGCGTCTCGGTGGGGACGATGGGCTCGATGGCGGTTGCGGCGGCGGAGGCGAGCGACAAACAGAGGGCCAACAGGCGAATCGGCATGGTGTTTCTTCCTTCGGTTGCTGTGTCTTTTCCAGCATGACGCATGGCGTGCGGGGTTCGCAAGGGGGCGGGTACCCCTTGGGGACTGCCTCTGGCTGGCACGCGGGCTATCGTATTGTCCAATGGCGCCAATCCAGCCGGTGGCTGTACCCGCAGAGCCCGGGTCAGCGACGGGACAGCCGCGCCGGTTGTTGGTGTTGTGGGTTGGTTGGGCTCGCTATGGGTCGCGCGCGGGCTGTTGGTATCGGAGGTGATGGGGTGCCGCAGTCCCTGGGGGGCGCCTGGGGTGGTTTTTGTCGCGGGCTCCAGTTCCCTTGGGGACTGCCTCTGGATGGCAAGTGGGCCAACGCAATGTCCAATGGCGCCAGTCCAGCCGGTGGCTGTACCCCCAAAAACCCCAGGGCGGATGGGGCTTTACGGTGCGGGGGTACGGTGCTATTATGGAGGCCGGGAGAGGTGAGCGAGGAGGATGATGCGGATGGGCGGGTACAGGCCCCCGCGAATTGGGGGTGGTGTTGGGCGCATTCGCGGCGTGGGTGGCTTTTGTCGCGGGCTCCAGTCCCCTTGGGGACTGCCTCTGGCTGGCACGTGGGCCAACGAAATGTCCAATGGCGCCAATCCAGCCAGTGGCTGTACCCGCAGAGTCTTTCGGCGGGTACAGTCCCCCGCGATTTGGGGGTGGTGTTGGGCGCTTTCGCGGCTTGGGTGGTTTTTGTCGCGGGCTCCAGTCCCCCTGGGGACTGCCTCTGGCTGGCACGTGGGCTATCGTATTGTCCAATGGCGCCAATCCAGCCGGTGGCTGTACCCCCAAAAACCCCAGGGCGGATGGGGCTTTACGGCGCGGGGGAACGGTGCTATTATGGACGCCGGGAGAGGTGAGCGAGGAGGATGATGCGGATGGGCGGGTACAGGCCCCCGCGAATTGGGGGTGGTATTGGGCGCTTTCGCGGCGTGGGTGGTTTTTGTCGCGGACTCCAGTCCCCTTGGGGACTGCCTCTGGCTGGCACGTGGGCCAACGTATTGTCCAATGGCGCCAATCCAGCCAGTGGCTGTACCCCCAGAGCTTTTCGGCGGGTACAGTCCCCCGCGATTTGGGGGTGGTGTTGGGCGCTTTCGCGGCTTGGGTGGTTTTTGTCGCGGGCTCCAGTCCCCTTGGGTCAGCGACGGGACAGCCGCGCCGGTTGTTGGTGTTGTGGGTTGGTTGGGCTCGCTATGGGTCGCGCGCGGGCTGTTGGTACGTGGGGTGATGGGGCGCCGCAGTCCCTGGATTTGGGCGCTGTCGCGGCCATGATGATTCAGTCGCAAGCGGGATGAAAGGGTGGAACAGTGCGGAGATCCATTGGCGTTTTTGGTATTGCATGCGCCTGGGCAGTGGCGCTGTGTGGATGCCCTTTCTCTGAAAGCGAACCATGTCAGGACACAATCCCCGCCGTCTCTGAAGTCCCAATCGGGGTCGACATGTTTGCCAGCGCCTGGGATATTCAGTCTGCGGACGACGGAGGATTTGTCATTGCCGGCAGAGCGTATGAGGAGGGCGTGGCCAACGCTCGTGCCTATATTATGAAGGTGGACGGAACGGGAGTTCTTCAATGGGCGACGGGCTTCGGGGAGGACGGAAACTACGATGGGCTTGCCGTTCAACCGGCAGGAGACGGCGGGTATCTTCTGGCTGGCATGGTCAATGGACTTCTCGGCTTCGGAAAGGAACCCATCGGCGACCCAGGTATTTTGATTGCGAAAGCGGATGCGGCGGGGAATGCGGTGTGGTCGAGGGCCATCGAGATTAGTGGGTTCGACGTGGCCTACGGATTGTGCGTGAATCCGGATGGCAGTTTCCTGGTGGCCGGCCTCACCGAGGGACGGGGGCTCAACTTCGCCGATGCATTCCTGATGAAATTTGATGCGGGCGGCTCGGAAATATGGCGACGTCAATTCACCCAGGATGACGGTTTGAGCTCAGCGCTGGATGTCATTGCAACTCACGATGGCGGATATGCCTTCGTTGGCGAAGCCATCGGAAGCCTATCCCTCTATGTCGTTAAGACCGATGCATCCGGGAACGAAGCGTGGAGTTATAAGGGATTCGATTCGGGCCCACTACTAGGGAGCGGAGAAGGGATCGTGCAGACCCGAGACGGCGGATATGCCGTGGCGGGCAGAAGAATAGATGCCTGCTTCGTAGCGAAACTGGATGCTGATGGGAACCTGCTCTGGGCCGCCGATGTGCCCGGGGCTCCTTACGCCGAGGGCTTCGACATCGTGGAACTCGCGGACGGTAGTCTCGTTGTCGCGGGCAGAAGCCATTCGAGAGGTGCGTTTGCCGGCGCGCGCGCGTGCATTCGCTACTTCGCGGCGCGGCTCAGCGAGGAGGGGGAGGTGCGATGGACCGGTCGGCTCGGGCGGAACATTGACAGTGGCACGGCCTACGCGGTGGCGGTCGGCGCCGATGGCAATGTGGCCCTGGTGGGGGACAATGCCGCCCGTGGCTTCTACTTGATAACCACGGACGCCGGCCAGTTCACGGGGAACGGTGGCGAGGGCGCGGGAGAGTAGGTATCCGAATAAGGACTAGCGTGGCGACGTGACGCGGTGCGCCCGTATGGAATTGCCGGCTGGTACGCAGTCCGTTCGAACGCATATGCGCCGGAAGAAAAACAGGGAGAGTCTCCATGCAGGATTCCGATTTTGAACTTATTCCACTTGTCTTCTTCTATCTTGTGCAGGGCATATTGTTTCTTGCCTTCCTGCCTGTCAACATAATGAACTTCATTTGGGATACGATAGTCGCCAGTCTTGGACTCCCTTAAGCGATTTGGGAGTGACCGTGTTTGCAACACCGGTGGGGCCCCAGCGCTGCGGCTTGCGCGGCCTGGCGGCGCGGGCCAGCCCGGAGGGAATTCTATGCGGCGTTACCTGGGAATCTGGATGACGGGTGCGGTGGCCGCGGTCCTCTTGGGCGGATGCGAGGAGACGTGTGAGAACACGATTTCTCCCATCGCCGAGGTGTATATAGCTTCGGATTTGGGCTATGTCGCGCGGGATATCCAGCCTGTGGAAGGGGATGGCCATATTATCGCGGGCTTCTTGGCGGTGGATAGCACAAGGAGGCCCTATGAAGACGCGCTGCTGATTAGGACAGGCGCGGATGGGGCCCTCCAGTGGACGCGGAGCTACGCTGTGCCGGGGGCGGACGCGTTGGAAGAGGCGCGCAGCGTCCATCTCGCGGGCGATGGCGGCTATGTTGTGGTGGGGAATTCGGGTGGCCCGGTGTGGGAGCCAGAGGGGCTGTTTCAGCTTCCAATCCAAATTCTCGCGTTCAAGGTCGACGGCCTGGGCGAGGAACTTTGGATGCGGACGGTGAGAGCTGCCAGATTAACCATCGCGTATGGTTCATGTATGAATGCCGATGGGAGCTTTGCAATTGCAGGATGCTCCGGGGAGCAGATCCCTGGTGACAGGGGCGCACTGTTGATCAAGATGAACCCCTACGGCCGCGAGTTGTGGAGGCGAACGTTCCTTGCTGGCCCGGCGCTTTCCGCGACGGACGTCATTTCCACCACCGACGGCGGGTACGCTATTGTGGGTTTCGTGGAGTACTTTTCCAGACACCCGCGGAGATGGGACCTTTATGTTGCCAAATTGGACGAGGAGGGCAATCGGGAATGGGACTTCCTGGGTGGCGACAGGTTGGGGATTGCCCGTAATTGGTTTGGAGAGAGCATCGTTCAAACGAACGACGGGGGCTACGCCGTGACGGGAAGGACTTACGATGTCAATGATCGCTTTGGGGCTACCAGCAACCTATTCGCGGCCAAGTTCGATTCCGGCGGCGATCTCGTTTGGACATCGACCGCGCCGGGCCCGTTAACCACCGCCGGTTATGCGCTGATTGAGGATACTGACGACAGCCTGGTGGCGCGGGGCATGCCTACTCCTTTGGTTCTTTCAATGGCTGTCTGAGATTCTACGGAATCCGGTTTGACAACGACGGAAACGTGGTGTGGTCTGGGCGTTTCGGAGGCCTCGACGGCGAATCCGCGTATGCGATAACCCGGAATGCCGACGGAGACTTCGTTCTAACCGGTGGGCGTGGGCCCCACGACTCTACCGACCGTTCACGTATTCACCTTGTAACAACCAATGCCCGGGAGTAGCTTTGACGGGTACAGGCTTTCATGACGCTTCGCATCCCGCATTAAGGATGAAAATGGACGGCGGCTTCGCCGCCTGTCAGGCGGGGACGCCCTCCACGGCTCGTCTTCGACCTGCGCTCCCAGCTATTGCCGCTCCCTTGGGAGAGATGCTGTAATCTGGTTTGTATGAGGCAGTTGTGGTGATGCTGAGACGTGTTTTTTCGGAGCAGCCGATGCGTGTGATCGCTACACTCTCGGGTTCAGAAGGAGCGGCGGAGGCGCCGTGATGACGTTGGCCACGATACTGCGGGCAACGTGAAGAAAGGTATGGTACTATGATTCCGCTGTTTCTATATGAAGTGCTTGAACTGATCTACCTGATCATCTACCTGTACTTAATAAACTTCCCACTGCTAGGCCTGCTGTTCGGCTGAACGGCGGGGCGGGCCAGCCCGGAGGGAATTCTATGCGGCGTTACATGGGAATCTGGATGACGGGTGCGGTGGCCGCGGTCGCGGTCGCCCTGGGCGGATGCGCGAAGCCATGTGTCAATACGGTTCCGGCACTGCTTGAACGGCAGGTGGTTGCCCCGACTGGTGGTGGGGCGTGGGCCATTTCTCCGAGCAACGATGGCGGCTTTATCGTTGCGGGTTTCCGGGTATCCCAGATTTCGTCTGCGGGTGACGCGCTGGACAACCCGTATCTTGTCAAGGTGGCCGATGATCTCAGCGTGCAGTGGGAATCGGTGCTAAGTTCGAATGAGGACGCCCATATCTTAGGTGTACAACCTACCAGCGACGGGGGGTACGTTTACGCCGGGCTTACCGGGAGTAGCGTGATAGCGGGAAGAGTCGTTACGGATTTGCCGCGAATTCTGGTCGGAAAAGTCGATGGACTTGGCAACGAGTTATTCAGGCGGGTCGTTGAAGAAGGTCTCACGAGCGTGGCCCACAGCGTTCAAGTGAATTCGGATGATAGCTTCATTGTCGCGGGCGAAAGTGGTGAACAGGCCCTGAGCCATCGGAGTAACACGGGGATTGTAATAAAATTCGACAACAACGGCGATGAGATTTGGACGCGCCGATACGCTCGGGGATCGGCGTCAGGGATCGTGTCCGCCTGCCTTACACCGGGTGGCGGCTATGTGCTGGCCGGAGTCGCCGACCAGGCCGCATATGTTTTTGAAGTGGATGCCGACGGCGTGGTTTTGTGGGAATTCTTGTCAAGTGAGGAGGATGGCTTCGAGGACTTGTATATTGCAAGGAGTATTATTCAAACCCGTGATGGCGGTTACGCCCTCGTATGTGATGTCTTTAATCACGAGGATCGGATTGCCGTATTGAGACTTGACTCCATTGGGGAACCCGTCTGGGCGACCCGGGCGTCCGTGGAGACATTTGCCCGGGGGTATGACCTGGCTGAGGCAGGAAACGGGGATCTGCTTGTGGTTGGCGAGGCATCCCCCAATGCGCCTCCGATTGATGTGCGCAATTGTGCGCGGTCCCTGGTCGTGCAAATGGACCATTCAGGGCGCGTTCGTCAGACGAAACTACTGGGCATCAACTCATCAAGCGCCGCTATGGCGATCGCCGCTGAAGGAAGCAATAATGTTGTCTTGGCTGGATATACGCTCTCGAATCGGAGCTACACGCCTCGGTCTGTTTATCTGATGGTCACTGGCGTAGGGCCGTGAATTCCTCGACCGGGTATCTTGCTCATGGTATGCGTTCCCCCTGCTCCGCCTCTTGTTCGGCTGAGTTCCTCGGCGGGTACAGTCCCCCGCGATTTGGGGGTGGTGTTGGGCGCTTTCGCGGCGTGGGTGGTTTTTGTCGCGGGCTCCAGTCCCCTTGGGGACTACCTCTGGCTGGCACGTGGGCCAACGCAATGTCCAATGGCGCCAGTCCAGTTAGTGGCTGTACCCCCAGAACCTATCGGCGGGTACAGTCCCCCGCGAGTTGGGGGTGGTTTTGGGCGCTTTCGCGGGTTGGGTGGCTTTTGTCGCGGGCTCCAGTCCCCTTGGGGACTTCCTCTGGCTGGTACGTGGGCCAACGTAATGTCCAATGGCGCCAATCCAGCCGGTGGCTGTACCCCCAAGAGCCTTTCGGCGGGTACAGGCCCCCGCGAATTGGGGGTGGTATTGGGCGCATTCGCGGCGTGGGTGGTTTTAGTCGCGGGCTCCAGTCCCCATGGGGACTGCCTCTGGCTGGTACGTGGGCCAACGTAATGTCCAATGGCGTCAATCCAGCCGGTGGCTGTACCCCCAGAACCTTTCGGCGGGTACAGTCCCCCGCGATTTGGGGGTGGTCTTGGGCGCTTGCGCGGCTTGGGTGGTTTTTGTCGCGGGCTCCAGTCCCCTTGGGGCGACGGGACAGCCGCGCCGGTTGTTGGTGTTGTGGGTTGGTTGGGATTGCTTTGGGTCGCGCGCGGGCTGTTGGTACGTGGGGTGATGGGGCGCCGCAGTCCCTGGGGGGCGGCGCTTGGTTGGGGTATTGTTGGCGGTGTAGGGCGGGTGATGCTCCGGGCACACGAACGCGCCTAAGGCGCGATCGCGTTCAGGTATTCTTCGAGGTTTGTGTAGCCATCGCCGTCGCGATCCATTGCGCCATCCGCGGGATCATCCGGGTTCAGGCCCCGTTCCCGCTCCCAGGCGTCGGGCATGCCGTCGCGATCGCGGTCCTCCGGCGCGGGCGCGGATTTCAGTTCGGGCCAGCCGCCGACGTCCTTCTGCGAATCGATGATGCCGTTGCCGCCGCCATCGAAGCTGTTGCCGTATTGCGCCGTGCCCGTACGGATTTCCTCGATGATGCGCGCATCCACCGCATCGCGCGCCAGGGACGCGCCGACGCCCGCCAGCACGCGATTGAAGGCCACTTCCGCAGTGTCGGTCGTGACGGGCGCGACGACAAACTCCTGATCCGCGCGCAAGGTTGCTTCGCTGGCCTCGCCCTCGGGATGGAAGTCGATGCCCTTGCCCCAGTTGTCGGCTGTTACATCGGGGAATCCGTGCATCACGTTGCCCGCCGCGTACATCTTGCCCCGCGGGTCTTTCTGCACGAAGATGCGCCGCTTCACGCTGTCGCGTGTCGCCGGACCGGGCTTGTAGTAGTTGTTCACCCAGTTGCGGGGCCAGAGCTCGCCGCCGTAGGCGCTGTTGAAGCCCCAGTTGTAGGTCACGTTGTTGCGGAAGTCGAGGAGGCCGGAATTTTCATTGCCCGAAGCGCGGGGGTTGCGGCTGGAGTGGTGCACGAGGGCGTTGTGGTGGAAGGAGCCGCCGGGGCCGCCCCAGAGCCCGCCGTAGCCGTGGTCGCCTTTCTTGTGGACGGATCGGTAGAGGCTCTCGCTCACCAGGCACCATTGCACCGTGAGGTTGGAGGCTTTGTTGAAGGAGAGGGTCTCGTCGACGCCCCAGCTTACGGAGCAATGGTCGATGATGATGTGGTCCCCCTCGCCGCCGAAGGCGTCCTGCTCGATGCCGCGCTCGTCGCCCGGACGGAAACGCATGTAGCGGATGATTACGTGGTCCGTGTCGACCTTGACCTGATAGTTCTTCACGCAGATGCCGTCGCCCGGCGCCGTCTGGCCGGCAATGGTGATCCAGGGGTGTTCGATCTCGATCTCAGATTCCAGGGGGATCGTTCCCGAGACGCGGAACACGACGGTGCGTGGACCTTCGGCTTCGCATGCCGCGCGAAAGCTGCCGGGGCCGCTGTCGTTGAGGTTGGTGACTTCGATAACCCGCCCGCCGCGCCCGCCGATGGTGTACTTGCCGAAGCCCTCGGCCGTGGGGAAGGCCGGGGCGCGATCCGGGCGGAAGTTGGCGAGTGAAATCAAATTGGATTCTTCGTTCACGGCGATATCGTACAACCAGCCTTCGGGGAGATCGAGGCCCTTCAAAGCGCCCGTCCAGGGTTTACCCTCGGAGGTGAGCAGGGGAACGCGGGTGTTTTCATGGGGCGCGATGCGGCCCTCGAAGCGCACTTCCAGCACGCCGGATTCGACGTCAACCGGCGTGGCGACTGCGCCGTCGGTGATGGTGATGGAGCCAGCGGCGCCGGCAACGCCAGCCCAGATCGAACAGAACGCGCAAAGCGCGGCGCGGCCAGGTGGGCGTAGATATCGATACATGGCTTCTCTCCATATCGCGGCGGGAAAGCCACCGCGAATTGCGCCATCAAGGAATGGGCGGGGCGCCACAAATGGTCAGGATAGTGTTGACGAGGGATTTCAGTTCGGGGCATTGGTCGATGGCGACGTCCAGGCCGTTCTTTCGAAATATGCGATCCGCGTCGCGGGGTTTTGAGTAGGCGCCGCGAAATGTTCCGACTTGAAAGAGGGCCTTGAGCCTCTTTGAAGGCGGGTTATCGTGATTGATAGATTCCGGGTCGGCGCCCGGCCGCGCCTGATTGTGTCCGGCGATCCGCCGGAGATCGTCCCAATAGGGGATAAGCCAGGCCTCGAAGTCGTATTGCGCCGCGTGCGGGTGAAAGCGGGGATCTTGACCGACCCATTCGCGCATTTTGGCTCTGGCGTCGTCAGCGCTCTTGAACATTGGCGGAGCGGTTCCGGTGTAGACGTCGGTCAGGGCAATGACATGATCGACCGGACGTTGCCGACGGCGCAACAGATCCCGCACCGCCTCCTGGAGCATCGGCCCAGCGGGTATGCGCCCATTGTAGGGCCGCGCCTCCATCTTCGGCATGGGCGAAAGGTGGCGGGAAAGATACTGGCGGAGATGGTGCAGGAAAGCCTGCTCCGTGCGCCCTTCAACCAGCAACACTATCCTCATGCGCGGGCGCCCAACTGCCCCATGCGCCAGATTTCGTCGAGGCCGTGCTTTTCCAGCCAGATGTTGACATCCAGCGAATCTGCCCAAACCGCTTCGGCAAAGCCGTCCTCCCCCAGATCCATAGCGACAATCTCGGTGGGCGACAGGTAGCGAAGCAAGCGGTCCGAATGGGTCGCCACGACCAACTGCGTGCGCTGGGCCGCCTCGCGAAAGAGATCGACGAGCAAGTTCAACACGTCGGGGTGGATGCTTACCTCGGGCTCGTCGATCATGGTGATATTGGGCAGGTACGGGCTGTGTAGCAAAGCGACCAACCAGATAAACCGAAGCAGCCCTTCGGAAAGCTCTCCCTGATAGAGCGGTGCGGACAGGGTGCTGTCCCTCCAGGTCAGCACAAACATGCCGGCCGCAACGCTCGGATATCCGAGGCTGTCGAAGCTCTTGAACGCCACGTGCAGCGTATCAAGAAACGACTCGTAGTTGTGGGGGTATTCCTCCCGCAGAAAGTGGAGGTAGGAGACCAGATCTTCCCCGTTGGCCCCCGGCAGCGGGGCCGGACGCAGCTTCTGAGGGATACGTATCGGTGCGCGCGTGCCGATGTCCAACGTGTGGTACCGGAGCGAGGAGGCCAGGTAGTCTCTAAATTCATCCGCCATGCGGAATTGCCTGGGGACCTGGGCCAGCGAGGTTTCGTGCGTGCCGGAAGTCCAATTGGGCTGGATCATGGCGTCCATTTCCGCATTCAAGTAGTGGATGTCGTCGAACCGGGCTTGTATATGAGGCGTGACAACACCGGATTTCCCGTCGCAATGGGACAGTTCTTCACGCGCGATGGCGTACCCCCCTCCCCTCCCGGGTTGAATCGCGAGATCGTAGCGCCACTTCGCGTTGTCCGGCATGGCGGATTGGATCCCGAAAGCGATCTCCCCTTTGGGCTCCACACGGGTGACCACGCTGTCCGGGCCGCCGAATTCATTCAGTGTGTCCGCGAGCTTTCCCTGAGCGGAGCGGGACAACAACTCCAACGCCTCCATCAAGGATGTTTTCCCCACGCCGTTTGCCCCGATCAAGATCATGAGCGGGCGCATTTCGAGCGACAAAGCGCGGATCCGCTTGTAGTTGAGTATTTCCAATTGGGTCAACTGAGACATAGTATAGTATGCTCCGGCCTGGGTGGTGAGGCGGCGCGCCGGAGGGAAAAAGGACGAATCTCCGGCCCTGGCCCGCGCTTCACGGCCCCATCATAGCGGCGAACCGAGAATTACTTCCAGTTCCCCGGCGTCTACTTCCTTTTCAGCAGCGCGACCCAGTCTTCTTCCGGTTCGCCGGGCGGTGGGCCGAGGTCGGCCGGGGCGCCGCCGGTGATTTTGCGGGGATCGCCGGTGTATTCGCCGGTTCGCGGGTTGAACCATTGGAGCGTGAAGGCGCCGGGGGCGGCGGTGAGGTCGAGCGCGCCGGTTTGCGTGGCGACTGGGAGGTAGACGGCGTAAATCTCGCCGGGTTTTGCGAAGACCTGGCCGGGGAGTTTGTTGTTTTCGCCCTCAAAGACGGCGGAGCCGGTGAGGAGGGCGTCCGACGGGCGCATTTCGTGGAAGGGTAGGGACTCCATGAAGCGCCGCGCAATGGCCATGTAGCGCCAGAGGTCTTCGTAGACCCGGAAGTCGTCGGTGCGGAGGAGCGTGTCCAGGATAAACTCGATATTGCCGCCGGAGAAGTAGATGGGCCAGAGGTATTCCTTCCGGTGGCGCGGGGTGTTTTCCGGGGTGGTCTTGTCGGGGAAGAATTCGTCCATCCCGATGACGAGCGGGACGCCGGCGGCGGCGGACCTCTCGCGCCAGATCTCGACCAGGCCGACGTCATTTACCTGGAAGGAGCCCACGGTGAAGCGGTCGTCGCCGAGGAATTCGGTCCAGGTGCGGTCGAGGGTGCTGGAGTGGTGGACGGTGATGGGGTTGTTGTAGGGGTCCACGTCCCGCAGGTACTCTGCGAAGTCCTTGATTCGCGCGGGCGTCAGGTCGAACTTGAGGTTGTACTCCTCGCACAGGTTCCACTGCAACGCGGGGAGGTGCGCGAAGCGCGCGACGATCTCCCGGTAGTAGAGCTTGCGCTCCACGCCCAGCTCGCCATCGTCCAGCTCGCGCTTGTTCCGCTCTTCGCCCTCGCTCAGCACGAAGTGCAGCATGAGGCCGCGTCGCTGCGCGTGCTCCAGGACGATGCCCCACTGGTGGAGTTTGGTCAAGTCGAAGTGGAGGTTGTCGTTCTCGGGGGCGCCGTTCAGGTTGATGGGGGGCAGCCAGGGGTGCACGTTTTTGCCATCGCCGCCGATGTTCATGGTGAGGAAGTAGAGGCTGTTCACCTGCTGATCGGCGAGGTAGTTGATGGCGCCGATGATGTTCCTGCCTTTGCCGCCGCCCCAGTCGGGGTCGCCCTCGCGCCAGTCCTGTGCGTGGTTCGCGTACTTGTGGCCGCCGAACTTGCCGGGCTCCGTGTTGACGAAACCCTCGTAGCCCAGGAAGTCCTCGGGGCTGTCCGTGCCGCCCTTGAGCCAGTAGCCGCCGTCGCGGAACTTGAGGTAGTGGCCGCCGGCGTATTCCAGGCGGCCCCAGCGGTAGAAGGCGGGGGCATCGTCCGGTGCGGGGGCTATGGCAAAATCACCCGATTGCCCGTCGAAGCCGGTCGGCTCCCCCGCGGCCGGGTCGAGGTCGATGGCGATATCCTTTCCTTTGCGGAATGAGGCCACATGGCGCCAGGCGCCCGTCTCGTCTGGCGAGAATCGCGCGCGCCACACGCCGCCGCGGAGACCGCCCTCGCCATCGCCATCGAAATAGCCGGGCACAGCGTATTCCTTCCCCGATGGCGCGGTGAAGGTGACGGTCAGGCGGTAGTCCAGGAAGGGGTTCGGATCATTGTCCGCGGCGTGCATTTCAGGCCCCGAGAAATGGAGGGTCAGGGGATGCCATTTATAGAATGCGGCGAGCGGCGCTTCCTCCGCTTCCGCCGAGGCCGCCTGGGCCCGCGGACTATTCGCCGCCACCAGCAGCTTCAGCAGTTGGTTCTGCTTCGCGTCCGGATCGCCGCCTTTAATGGCGCCCCAGTCCCCCTGCGCGCACACCAGCGCGAGATTCAGGCTGGGGATGAATACGCTGTTGTTTCCCCCCGCGCCGATGGACATCACGGTATCCGCGGGCGCGTCGGGCCACGTGATGGCGTCTGGGTGCAGCCGGCCGGTGTCGTTGAACCACCAGTTGAAGCCGTAGATGCCGGGGCCCTGCTGCGTGAAGTGGTCCGAGCCGCCGCCGTAGGAGCCGATGCCGAGGTAGTCGTCGTCCTGGTTGTCTTTCGCGGTCTGGGGGAGGTCCTTCGCGGTCTGGGGCGTCATGTAGTCGTCGAAATAGCGGCGGGGGAGGAGCTGTTGTCCGTTCCAGTGGCCCTTCTGGGTCCAGAACCAGACGATGCGGGCGAAATCGCGGACGGAGGCCTTGAGGCGGTGCTTGTCGGAGAAACGGAGGCCGTCCTCGAAGCCCAGCGGGCCCAGGCGTCCGGGCGCGTCGGCGACGTCGTTGCCGTGGGCCTGAAAGACCTTGTCGAAGAGGGTTTTCTGGTAGAGCTGGATCGCGAAATCGTTGTAGGCCCAGGCTTCGCCCGCCTCCTCGGGCCGCGCGTAGCCGCTGGTCATGGCGCCGAGGTGGCGGAAGGTGATGCCCTGGTGGCGCGGCTGGAGGGGCCAGCCGAAATCGGCGATGGGCTGGTCCACGCTTTGTGCTTTGCCCTCTTCGACGGCGAAGAAGAGCAGGGTGCTGAGCACGGGCTTCGCGGAGGAGAGCCAGTCCTTCACTTCGGCCTGATCGCCCCACTGCTTCACCACGTAGCCGTCCTTGATGACGCAGCCGCGGCCGCCGAGTTGCGCGGCGATGGCATCGAGCGGCGCGGGGTCCAGGCCGAGGGCGGCCGGGTCGCGGGTTTCCCAGTGCGCGCCGGGGAAGGCGGGGGCGGCGGCGATCGAATGCGCCAGGAAGGCGGTGAGGATGACGAGGGCGGTGCGGGGGAAGGGGGTTGTGGGCATGGCGTGTGCACTCCGGGGTTGCGACAGGGGGAGTCTAGCGGATCGGGCGCGGGGAAGGGAATTGTCGTGGGGGGGGTAGGGCGGCGAAGAGCGCAGAGATCGCGGAGCAGGCGGTGGCCGGAACCATTTTTTGAACCGCGAATTAACGCGAATTAACGCGAATGGACACGAATGTATCGGGAGCAGCGGCGGGCGGCGATCAAGAATTGTGCCCACGGATAGCACTGATCACGGCTGGCGGCGTTCAAACCCCGATTTTCTGTGGCTTTGTGCGTGCTTGAACCGCCCTGGGTGGATGCCGTATGTATTGGCCCACATGTGGCGCGGGTGAAGAGGCACTCAGGCGCGGGACCGATTTGGGATGGAAGGGGGCGTTTGGTTGGCGACTTGGGCTGAATTTTTTATCAACAAAAAGACAAAAGTCTCGAAAATATCGATTTTTATTGCCGGGTTGTCGGTTGGCAGAAAGTTGTCATATGTGAATAACTGAGATCGTTTCTTTCCGAATTATTTGAGGGTGCTCGCGATCCTGCGTGGGCGCAAGCTGTTCATCCTGGGTGGGTTGGAGATTCCATTGTCTATTGGAACGTTTCTTGCGTGCTTTGAGCCAAAGTGCGAAGGGAATCGATGCTGGTGGGAACGATTCGATTGGGATGGGCGGATGGTGTGCTTGGGAGCTCGGAGGATCGTTCTTCTTTTCCCGTGAAAAGGCGTAAGCGGCATAATCGTTTTGTGTTTCTGGCGGACTACATCGACGGGACTGCCCCTTTTTCGAAGGAGGCATGGAAAGGAGGAAACCATCTTTTCGACTGCATCATATAACGGAATGCCAGAACGAGTTTTGTAGATGCACTGAAAGGTTTGCCTTGGACTGCGAACTAGAGTTCAAGCCAGAAGCCCGCGGGCCGGGAGAGATTCGTTTCAGTGACAGTTCGGCCACCCGACAGCAAAGAAATGCCTTGTATATTTGGGATTAGAATTAAAGGAAAACCGAGATGATTCACGCGAAAAAAGCTGCTACTTTACTACTATTCAGTATGCTTGTTGGGGCTGCGGGGGTTGCAAGCGCAGATTCGATTATCTTTGATCGCGGCCTGCCCACAGCCAATTTGAACAATGCGGCTGGCGTTGATCGCAGTAACGTTGCCTGGGGTTTTAACGGGGACTACCTCGCCGGTGACACGTTCAATATTAGCGGTGGGCCTTCGTACCTGATCGATGACTTCACCGTGTGGTTCGTGAACAGCAACATCACTCCCGCCGACACCACCTTTTCTCTGTATATTGGCTCCGACACAAGTCAGCCGCTCGACAATGTAGGCGCGTCTTGGACGACCAGTTCCGTGCAGTATACGGGCGGGCTCGATTACCAGGGGTCGAGCGGTAGCTTTATTACCATTACCCAGCTCACATTCAACGACTTGGGACTGACTGTTGCTGGCGGTACAGACTATTATTTCACCGTCTCGGCGACTGATGCGGGTGGCTTGATTACGCCGCTGTTCCTGCACGCTTCGAATGCCGCGAGAAGTGGTTCGACGCAAGAGGATGCTGACGATCTTTACGGCTGGTTCGGCTATAACAGCGGGAGCGTTACGTTTGGCAGCCTTTTCAGTTCTCAGGGTAATGGCTGGGACAAGCCCAGTGATATCAATGTCCAGATCACGGGTAGCGTCGTCCCGATCCCCGGCGCGGCGGGTCTTGGCCTGCTTGGCCTGGGCCTGGTGGGTGTTCGCCGGCGGTTTCGTAAGACGGCGTAAGGAATGTTTCGGGCTGACGGCCCGCGGGTGACTTGCGGGGTTGGGCGGTCGGGAACTGAATGAGCTTATGTGCGCGGGGCCATGGATAGATTTCCGTGGCTCCGCGCTTTTCTTGTGGGGGACGGCGGGGGCAGTTGACAGTTGACAGTTGAGAGTTGACGGTTGACAGTTGACAGTGGACAGTGGACAGAGTGGACGGAGTGGACAGAGTGGAGGGAGTGGACGGAGTGGATGGCGGGGACGGAGTGGACGGAGTGAATGGCGGGGATGGCGGGGATGGCAGGGGTTGGTGGTTTTTGCGGGCTGAGGGGAGGGGATGTGGTATGGTGGTGGCGTGCTTTGAACTGGATGCTTTGGGAGAATGCCGATGTGGTGGAAAGCGCTGTTGCGGGTTGTTGCTGGTGTGTTGATGTTGGGGATTGCGGCCGGGGCGGTTGCGGAGGGCGGGTTGCTGGATGCGCTTACGCGGCCGCAGGCGTATGAGGCGCGGCGGGCGAGCAGCTCGAATGAGGACTTGACGAAGAACGGGGACGCGCGGCCGATTCCGGCGGGGGAGACGCTGGTGTTGATGGACGAGGCGGGGCCGGGGGTGATCACGCATTTCTGGAATACGGTGGGGTCGGAGGATTTGTTTTACGGGCGGTCGCTGGTGCTGCGGATCTACTACGACGGCGCGGAACACCCGAGCGTGCAGGCGCCGCTGGGCGATTTTTTCGGGGTGGGGCATGGGGCCTACGCGAACTACACCTCTGCGGTGGCGACGGTGTCGTCGCACGGGCGGGCGCGGACCTGCTACTGGCGCATACCGTTTCGCGAGCGCGTCAAGGTGACGATAAGCAACGATCATCCCGAGCAGAAGGTGGATTCGTTCTATTACTACCTGAACTGGCGGAAGCTGGACGCGCTGCCGGAGGACACGCTGTATTTCCATGCGCTGTACCGCCAGGAGATGCCGGCGGCGCCGGGCAACTATGTGATGCTGGAAACGGCGGGCCGGGGGCACTACGCGGGTACGGTGCACTCCGCGCAGCAGGTGGAGCTGGGGTGGTACGGCGAGGGAGACGACTTCTTCTACATCGACGGCGCCGAGACGCCGCAGCTGCGGGGCACGGGGACGGAGGATTATTTCAACGACGCCTGGGGTTTCCGCGAGTTTTCGACGCCGTTTCACGGGGTGAGCCTGTACGAGGGCGTGTTTCCCGGCGATCGTGTGACGGCGTACCGCTGGCACCTGCCGGATCCGGTTCCGTTTGAGCAATCGCTGAAGGTGGAGATCGAGCACCGGGGCAGCGTGTTTACGGATCAGGCCCAGCATCTGGGCCAGTTCTTCGAGCGGCCGGACTGGGTGAGCTCGGTGGCGTTCTGGTACCAGTATCCGCCCCGGGCCATCGAGGAGCCGCTGCCGCCCGCCTCGGAGCGCATCGCGCCGTACCGCGTCCTGCCCGTGCGGGATCTGGCGTACCGCGCGGATCCGCCGGCGATCCTGGTTCCCAGCGGCGCGGGCATAAGCTACGTTCCCGGCACGCACGAGGCGCGGCTGGATATAGACTTTACGGTGGAACAGGACGGGCGCTACCAGATCAGCGCGGTGGTGTATAAGGCGATCATGGGCGGGGTCTATCAGCCGCTGCTGGATGGGGCGGCCTTCGGCCCGCCGGTCGACTTCACGATCATCAACGCGGATTACGTCTGGCAGCCGCTCGACCTGCACGACCTGAAGGCGGGAACGCACACGCTGAGCTTCCAGGGGCTGCCCGAGGTGTCGCCGCACAGCCGTACGATCACGTCCAACATGCGCGCCATCGGGATTGACCGGCTGGTGTTGCTGCGGCTGGAGGACATGCCGGGCTACCAGCAGGTCTTGAAGGAGGAACTGGCGAAATAGGGGCGCGCGCCGGGGCGCGGAGAAAAACGCAGGGCAGTCGCATTTAAACTTCCGGTCAGAGCCGAGCGCCATACGAACCACCTGAAATGCAAAAAGAATGGCGCGTGTTGGAGGGCTGGCATTTCGCCTACGGCGAATCCCTGACCTTGCCGGCAGAGATGCCGGCGCTCCAACACGCTCACTTTCATTGATTCAAGGCTGCAAATCGACTCAATTTTACGCCCATATGCCTTGATCGGGTTTAAACGCGATTGCCCAGGAGAAAAACGCTCGCCGCGCGCGATCTCTGCTACACTGGAGCGCATGAACACCCGCGCCGCCGACGAAACAAGCTCCACCTCCGCCGGGCCGCAGCTTGTCTGCTGGAAGGTGTGGGGCGGGAACGGGCAGATGGAAGCGCCCGTGGCCATTCCCGGGTTGCGGGGTTTCCTTTATTCGCGGCCATCGGGCAGCGAACAGGGCGGCGATGTCTACTACCTCTCCGCCTGCGGTTCCGGGGCGCTCGCGCGGCTGTGCGTCGCCGACGTGACGGGCCACGGGCAATCCGTCGCGACCTTCAGCGGCTGGCTGGAGGAGGTCTTCTCGAAGCATATCCACCGGGCGAGCCCGTCCGGCGTGCTGCGCGAGGTGAACCGGCGCGCGGTGGAGCGCGGCCTGGAGCTGATGTCCACGGCGGTCTGCCTGAGCTACAACTCGCTCAACGGGAAGCTCGCCTTTTGCAGTGCGGGGCACCCGCCGGTACGCATCTGCCGCGCGGGGGAGTCCGCGTGGAAGCCGTTGCGCGTGGAGGACGGAGCGGGCCTGTGCAATGTGCCGCTCGCGGTTGACGCCAGCGCGACCTACGCCATCTCGCGCTGCCAGCTCCGGCCCGGCGACCGGCTGATCGTGCATACGGACGGGCTGACCGAGGCGCAGGATGCGAACGGGCAGCTGCTCGGCGAGGCGGTCTGGGCGGCCGGCCGCGTGCCCGGTTGCGACGCGCCTCTGGAGTCCGTGCTGGAGGCGATTAAGGCGGCTGTGGCCGAGCACGTGCCCGGCGGGGCCGCGGGCGACGACATCACTGTGCTCGTGCTTGAGGCGCTGCCTTACCAGAGCAGCAACCGCTACGCGCTCTTCCTCAAGAACAACTTTCCCCGCTTTGCGCGGGCGCTGTTGGGCGAAGGCCGCGGGGGCGGTTGACAGTTGACAGTTGACAGTTGACAGTTGACAGTTGACAGTTGACAGTGGGCGGTGAAAGGCTGGGGTGCGCTTGCGGGGATCGGGGCTTGACGTGGCGCGGGCCGGGACGTACCCCCGCGTGGTAGCGTTTGTGGGTGGGGTTGGGTGTCTGGGACGTTGGGGATTGCGGGCTGCTTACAGCGTGTCGTTGAGGGCGGCCTGGCGGGTGGCGTCGGCCTGTTTTCGTATGGCGCGGCGTTCGGCGGGGTCTTTGCGATCGAGGTTGCGGTAGCTGAGGGCCATGCGGGGGTTCCGGGCGAGGCGGGCCTGGTGGCGGTCGAGGAAGTCCCAGTAGAGCGCGTTGAAGGGGCAGGCGTTTTCGCCGGTGATGGTTTTTGGGTTGTAGGGGCAGTGTTTGCAGTAGTTGCTCATGGTGTTGATGTAGTTGGCGGAGGCGGCGTAGGGCTTGGAGGCCATGAGTCCGCCGTCGGCGTGGGCGGCCATGCCGATGACGTTGGGGGTGACGACCCAGTGCCAGGCGTCGATGTAGGCGAGCCAGTACCAGTCGTTGAGATCCTGGGGGCGGACGCCGGCGAGGAGGGCGAAGTTTCCGGTGACCATGAGGCGCTGGATGTGGTGGTTGAGGCCGGAGTTGAGTACAGGGCGGAGCGCCTCCGCGACGCAGCGCATGCGGGTTTCGCCGCTCCAGTAGAAGCCGGGCAGCGGCATGTCGGCTTCGAGGTGATTGAGGGTGTCGTAGCCGGGCATGTTGGCGCGGTAGAGGGCGTAGACGAACTCGCGCCAGCCGGCGATCTGGCGGATGAAGCCTTCGGCGGCGTTGAGCGGGACCCGGCCGGCGCGGTAGTGGGACTCCGCCTCGCGGCAGACGGCCTCGGGATCGAGGAGGCCGATATTGAGGCAGGCCGACACGAGCGCGTGGAAGAGGGTGTCGTTCCCGGCGACCATGGCGTCCTGGTAGTCGCCGAAGGCGGGGAAGCGCCATTGAAAGAAGTCGTCGAGCAGTTCCTGCGCGTCGCGCCGGGTTACGGGCCAGTGAAATTCGTCGAGGCGCCCGAAGGCCTTCGGGAAGTGCGCGGTGACGTCTTCCATGACCCGCCGCGTGATGGCGTCGGGCTTGAAGCGCGGAATCGGGGGCGATTCGAGGCCGCGCGCGGGGGGCTTGCGGTTTTCATGATCGTAGTTCCATTTTCCGCCGGCGGGCTCCGGGCCGTCCATGAGCAGGCCCGTGGCGGCGCGGACCTTCCGATAGAAGGTTTCCATGCGCGTTGCGCGGCCGCGCTGCAGCACGACGGGCTTCGTCTGGCGCGTGTTGATGAAGAGGTCGTTCGGGATTCCCTCCACACGCAGGCCCGCTTCTTCGAGCAGGGCGCGGTAGCGGTCCGAGGCGCCCCAGTCCGCCGAGGCCATGATGCGCGCGCGATCGAGGCTGTGCGCGCACGCGGTTTCCCGCAGCTTGCCGGCGGGGTCGCCGCAGCAGCGATGGTATTCGACCGTATAGCCCGCGTCGCGGAGTTCTTCGGCAAAGTGACGCATGGCGGCGAAGACGAGCACGAGCCGCTGACGGTGAAAGGGAACCCGGGTGAATTCTTCGATGCTTTCCAGCATGACCACGACGCAGCTATCCGGGCTGCACCCGTCGAAGAGCGCGGTGTCTGTTGTGAGCTGATCCGGCTGGACGAAGAGCGCCTTCATGCCGGGGGCTCCGGCGCGCGTGCGGCGGCGTAGCAGGCCCAGAGCACGAGTGCGGCGCGGAGCGTCCAGGCGGCTGTGCGCCACGCGTTGGTGGAGACCAGCCGGTCGATGGCGTCGCGGTCGAAGCCTTGCGCGAGGCGGTTGTGCAGCGGGACCTGGACCGCGAAGGTGCAGGCCCAGATGGCGAGCACGAGGACGAGCCCCGCCACGGCCGAGGCGGCGGGCAGCGGGGCGGGGCGGTGCACGATCAGCGCGGCGGAGGTCGCCAGCTCCACCAGCATCAGCGGGACGACTACGAGGCTGATCTGGCGCTGGTGGAAGGCCTCGAAGGCCGTGAACTGATCCGGGGGCACAAAGCGGAACGCGGGATAGTGGACAAGTTGGACCGTCCAGATGAGTCCGGCGAGCGCCAGGGTAGCTCCCGCATTCGCGACGAGGAGGGCGTGCGCGCTGTTCATTTCGCGGCGGTGTTGACGCGGGGTCTCGGCTGCACGCGCCCCAGGCCGCCATCCACGCCGATCACCTGTCCGGTGACCCACGCCTGTTCGGGGTCGAGCAGCCAGCAGATGGCGCGCGCGATGTCGTCCGGCGCGCCGAGGCGTCCCATGGGATGGAGGTTTTCGGAGATCTTCCGGGCGGCGCTGGCTTTGGTGATGGGCTGCGAGAGGGGCGTTTCCACGAGGCCGGGCGCGACCACATTGAAGCGTATGCCGCTGGAGGCGTAGGTGGCGGCGGCGGCGCGCGCCAGGCCCTCGACGCCGGCTTTCGCCGCGGCGATCGCCTCGTGGTTGCCCATGCCGAGGGCCGCGGCCGCCGAGGAGACGAGCACGACCGAGCCCCCATCGTGCATGAAGACGGGTTTGGCGGAGTGCACCGCCGCGAAGGCCGTCGTGAGGTTCGCGGCGATGGTCGCGTCGAATTCCTGGCGGCTGGTGGTGTGGGCGGGCTTCAGGAGCATGGAGCCGGCGCAATTCACGATGCCGGTGAGGCCGCCGAGCTCCTCCCGTGCGCGCGAGAGGTTGAAGCATACCGCTTCGAAGTCGGTGAGATCGCATTCGGCCTTC
Source organism: Candidatus Hydrogenedentota bacterium (assembly GCA_019637335.1). Taxonomy (NCBI): domain Bacteria; kingdom Pseudomonadati; phylum Candidatus Hydrogenedentota; species Candidatus Hydrogenedentota bacterium. The sequence goes on from JAHBVV010000035.1 coordinate 72,057, forward strand.
CACGACAGCGCGCCGCCATTCACGCCGTCGAGATCCCGGCCGATCCCGGCGACATGGGCGCCGCGTTCCCGCAGACGCCGGATCACCGCCCCGGCAATCGCGCTCCGGGGCGCAAGCACCGCGACGTACTCGATCATGCGTTGACCGCCTGCAGTTGCGTGGCCGCCCGCCAGTCGCCCACGTCTTCCAGGAAGGTGCGGCGGTAATTGAAGATCGATTCCAGCTGGCGGCGCACCATCAGGGCGTGGGCGATTTCGCCGAGGGGTCCGCCCGGGAGCCCGTAGCGCACTTCGTCGCGCACGAGGGTCTCGCCGCCCAGATCCTCGAAGGTGTGGGTGTGATGCCAGAAGGCGTAGGGGCCTTTCAGCTGGACATCCACGAAGCGGTAGGGCGGTTCGTATTCGGAGATACAGGTGGTCCAGCGCATGGGGAGGCCGTTCAGCGAGACCACGTAGTCGATGATCGCGCCCACGTGCATCGGTATCGGGCTGGGGGTCAGAATCTGGAAGCCCAGACCGGGCGGCGTGAGTTTCTCGAGGTTCTCCGGGCGCGCGAAGAACGGAAACACCTGATCCAGCGGGGCTTTGAGGCGCTGTTCGCGCGCGAGCACGTGTATTTTCATGGGCAATCTCCTGTAGGCTGAGAGCGTTTGCGGATTGCGGGCGCGTCCCGCCGCTTCTCCCTTCCTGCTACAGGATACCATGCGAAACGGAATTTGTAAAGTTTATGTCTAACAAAAACCTAGACAAAGATCTCCGACAGACCGCCAATTCCGGGAAAAGGCCAGCGGAGGCCGCCGAACCCGCGTCCATCCTTCTTACCCCGATCGGCGTGTTCCGATGCGCGCAGCAGCGTCCCTACGACGCCGCGCGTCAGGGGGCGCTGGCGCGGGGCAACCCGGGGCGGGTGGTGCTGCACGCGGGCCAGAACTTCCAGCAGGCGCTACGGGACCTGGAGGGCTTCTCGCATGTGTGGCTGATCTTTCAGTTCCACCAGAACAGCGGTTGGAAGCCGCTGGTCATGCCGCCGCGCGGCGACCAAAAGGTGGGGGTGTTTGCGTCGCGTGCGCCCTACCGCCCGAACCCGATCGGGCTGTCGTGCGTGCGGCTTGTCGAGGTGCGCGGGCGTACGGTGCACGTGGCGGATCACGATCTGCTCGACGGGACGCCGATCCTCGACATCAAGCCGTATATCCCGTATGCGGACAGCGTGCCCGAGGCCCGGACCGGATGGCTGGAGGCGCTGGAGGCGGAGGCGGGGTGGACGGTGCGTTTCGGGCCGCGCGCGCTGCAGCGGCTCCGCTGGCTGGAGTCGCATGGCGTGGCGAATCTGGAGTTATTTCTGGCGCGGCAGCTGCTTGATGCGCCGCTGGACGGGAGGCGCAAGCGGGTGAAGCCGCTGGGCGGCGACGCGTGGGAAATCGCGTACCGCACGTGGCGCGCGCGTTTCACGGTCTACGAGGCGGACGCCAGCGTCTGGGTGGAATCGGTGTACTCCGGTTATACCATCGGGGAGTTGTGCGGCGAAAACGACCCGCATGGCGACAAGGCGGCGCACCGGGCATTCCGCGCGGAGTTTCCGGCGGACGACGGCTGAGGCGGGCAGGGGCCGGAGAATTGAACAGGAGGTAAACAGATGAACGGCAAAAAACTTGAACCGATTTTCGGAAAACTGTTCCGGTACGCGCTGCTGATCCCGTTTCTTGCGCTTGCGGCGATGCCGGCGCCCGCCGGGGATGCCGGGTGGACCTCGCCGGTGCGGTTGGGCGGTTCGGGCGGGCTATATTTGCTGGCGGAGCCGGGCGAACTCTGGGTCGACATCGAGATGGCGGACCGAAACGTGTCCAACCGCGCGATTCATCTGCGTGCGGTGCTGTTCGGTCCTGATCGGGCGGTGATCGCGGACGAGTACATTCCCGAGGACGGCCTGGGACAGGGGATCGGGATCGGGCCGGTGCGCCGCGTGAGGCTGTCGGCGGAGGTCCCCCGGCGCGGGGTGTATGGCGTGATGATCGCGGCGACCCACGACCGGTATGGTACAGGTTTCTTGTGGGGGTTCAACACGAACTGCGAGAACTATCTCGTGGAGACCTCGCGGGGACACAAGGACGCGCGCCACGAGGAGCCGCTGGTGTTTTACGGACCCGAGGCGGAAGGGGATATTGGCTTCATGCCGCGCGCGGGCGCGTTTGACGTGGAGATCGGCGGGTTGAAGAAAGGCGACGCGCCGGTGCGCTTGTTTGATGCGCGTGATCGTCTGGTGGCGGAGGCGACGCCGGACACCGAGGGCAATATTGTGCTCCGCGTGGGGCCGGAGCACCCGCGCGACGCCGTGCCGTGGCGGTTGCGCCTGCCCGGCTACGCCGGGACCGTCCAGATCGACGGGGTGACGCGGTGGGCGCCCGAGGATGGCGGGTATGAGCACCTGTCGCTCTGGACGCCGGACCCCGGGTCGTGGTTCGACTTTCACGAAAACCGGTGGCTGCTCACGCCCTATCGTCAGCGGCGGAACGTCCAGCCGGGGGACGTGGGCGCGGTGGAATTCACGGTGCACAACAACGGGCGGGACGCGCGGTCGGTTGCGCTGGGCCTGGCGTATCCGGACGCGGCCTGGCCGGCGACGCTGTCGAAAAGCGAAGTTCACCTGGCTCCGGGGGCCTCCGAACGCGTCACCCTGGCGTATACCGCGCCGGCGTCGGGCGAAGCGGCCCGGGTGTATGTGCGGGCGACGGCGGGCGCGTTTTCGACGTATTCGACGGTGGAACTGACGCCGGACACGGGCCAGATTGACCGCGCTGTGGATACGCCGATCGTGTTGCGGCCCTTCCAGCACGAAAACGAGCAATTCGGTTACGCGCCGGACTATCCGGTCACCAACCAGGTTTATTTCGACCGGGAAAACAGGCCGGTGGTCACGAGCCGCGACGGCGTGTCCGTGTTGCGCGACGGGGCGTGGCGAGAAACGCAAACGGGCGCGCTGATGTCGAGCAAGGCCGCGTTTGGGGGCGACAACGGGCTCTATCTGCTTGGACGCCGGGACGGGGCGCCCGCGCTGCTGCATTCAGACGATGGCGGGGCGACTTTCAACGCCTATCCCATTCCCGGCGGCGGGAGCTTTGACATCGAGCAGTTTTCCGGCCACAACAGCCCGCCCGGGCCACCGCCCTTTGTGCGCAATACGCTTACTTCACGCGATCCCGACCATTTCTGGCGGCGGCTTAACGATCTGGATCTGTTCCTGCCCACGAAAACGGACAGCGGCGCGATCGAGATCGGCGCGCCCGTGCGCCTGTCGTCGTTGAGCATCGGGTATTCGGGGCACTCGGGCATTCCGTCCACGATCGTGTCGCGCGGCGACAAGGTGCATGTGGTCTGGGCGGAGGCGACGGATCCCGCGGTCGAGATTCCGGGCGTGCCGACGTACGTGGCGACGTGGGATCGCGCGGCGGGGGAACTTTCGGAACCCGCGCTCGTCGGGTATGGGCCGCCCGCGAACGATGTGCACAACACGCCCAGCATCACGATGGACAGCCAGGGCTACCTGCATGTGCTTGTGGGCACGCACGGGCGGACGTTCCTGTATGCGCGTTCAAAGGCGCCGAATACCGCGGGCGGCGGGTGGACGGAGCCCGAGCCGCTGGGACCGGGGCTGCGCCAGACCTACGTGGGCTTTGTGTGCGACGAGAACGACACGCTTCACGTGGTGTTCCGGCTGTGGAACGAAGATACGGCCTATTTCCCCGCGAGCCTGTACGCCAGCCTGAGCTACATGAAGAAGGCGCCGGGGGAACCGTGGACCGAACCGCGCCCGCTGATCGTCTCGGCGTTCTCCGAGTACAGCGTGTTCTACCACCGGCTCACGATCGATCGGACCGGAGATCTGTTCCTGTCGTACGACTACTGGTCCACCTTCTGGTTTTACCGTACGGATCGCCGGGAGACGCGGCGCGCACTGATCACCAGCGGCGATGGCGGGGCGGGGTGGAAGCTGGCGACGGGTGCGGATCTGGAGTGAGTAAAAGGGGCTCGGTATATGGTTTGGCTTTATGGTTTGGCTTTCGGGGGTACAGGCACCCTCGCTTTGGGGTGATCTCTACCGCTTACGCGGCCGGGGTAGTTGGGGCTCGGGAGCCAGTCCCCATGGCGGCGCTTTTGCGGTTTGGGTGTTTTTTGTTGCGGGTACAGGCACCCTC
>JAHBVV010000036.1 GCA_019637335.1 Candidatus Hydrogenedentota bacterium
GAGGGTGAGGGTGAGGGTGAGGGTGAGGGTGAGGGTGAAGGCGAGGGTGAGGGTGAAGGTGAGGGCGAGGGTGAAGGCGAGGGTGAAGGTGAAGGCGAGGGTGAGGGTGAAGGTGAGGGCGAGGGTGAAGGCGAGGGTGAAGGTGAGGGTGAAGGTGAAGGTGAGGGGGAAGGTGAGGGCGAAGGTGAGGGTGAAGGCGAGGGTGAGGGTGAAGGTGAGGGCGAGGGTGAAGGCGAGGGTGAGGGTGAAGGTGAGGGCGAGGGTGAAGGTGAGGGCGAGGGTGAAGGCGAGGGCGAGGGTGAAGGTGAAGGTGAAGGTGAGGGCGAGGGCGAGGGCGAGGGTGAAGGCGAGGGTGAGGGTGAGGGTGAGGGTGAAGGCGAGGGCGAGGGCGAGGGCGAGGGTGAGGGCGAGACCGGAATAGACTGCGAGGCATTGTCGCAACTTGGCGATACGATATACATCTCCAGCGAAAACGGTAGCGATATGTCCGGCGACGGGACCATTGGCCATCCGTGGGCCACAATCAACTTCGCCGTTCAGCAGATTGGGAATTGTGCATCGGCTGCGCGTCCGATCGTGATTGTGCTGGAGGCGGGTGCGTATGTGGAGCGTGTCGTCTTGCCACCCGGGGTGTCACTGCATGGTTCGGTTCGAAATGACGCCGCGGCGACACGGATCGCGCCCGATTCAACACTACTTGGCGCGGGAACTGCGATTGTTACCGCGGACAATGGCGCCGAAAGCATTCATTTCCTGCGCAACCTTACGATCGAAGCGCCGGAAGACGCGCCGGACGATACGGTGCTGTTGCGGGTGCGCGATACCCGTATTCAGGCGGCGCACGTCGATTTTCGCGCTCCCGGTACGCTCACGGTCACCGGTGTGGATATTGACGGAGAAGGAACGCTTGGGTCTCGATTTGTGGCGTGCCGCTTCGAGGATCTGGGGACGGGCATCCGCGCGGGCCATACGGACGCAAATGTAACGCGGTGCCGCTTCGACCGGGTTTCGGGGCCCGCGGTGCTTATCGTGGCGCCGGCGAGTCCGCCACCGGGCGATACGCAATATCCGCTGCTCGGATTCAAGGACGACATCGAGGGCTCCGGGCTGAATACGTTCGTGATGTCGGAAATAAACGGTGGCGTGGGACTGGTGATAGACACGGGACTCACGGAACGGACTCCGGAGACCCTGGATCTGCTCGCGCACGTCAACGACTGGGAAGGGTCCAAGACCCGGGATGATATTGTGGCGCGCGTATCGCCGAATGTTCAGATCGACTCGCGGGTCGGCGGGGGCGGGATATTGACGACGACCCTCGTGCTTCAACTGACGGACGAAATTACGCTTGAGTCCGTCGAAAATGCGACCGTCTCCCTTGGGGGCGGACTACCCAATCGGACGCGGAATGTGGATGGAATCTATGTGTTTGCCGCGATTCCGCCGGACAGTTACACCGTTACGGCAATCGCGGCGGCGTACGCTGCGGCGGAAGCCACGATTAATGCGGTGAATCCGATTGAGTTCGCCGAATTGTTCATGACGCCAGATCGTTCTGGAGAAGGAGAAGGAGAAGGAGAAGGAGAAGGTGAAGGTGAAGGAGAAGGAGAAGGTGAAGGAGAAGGTGAAGGTGAGGGTGAGGGAGAAGGTGAGGGAGAAGGTGAGGGAGAAGGTGAGGGTGAAGGTGAGGGTGAAGGTGAGGGTGAGGGTGAGGGTGAGGGTGAGGGTGAGGGAGAAGGTGAGGGTGAAGGTGAAGGCGAGGGTGAAGGTGAGGGAGAAGGTGAGGGAGAAGGTGAGGGAGAGGGTGAGGGTGAAGGTGAAGGCGAGGGTGAAGGTGAAGGTGAAGGTGAAGGTGAAGGCGAGGGTGAAGGAGAGGGCGAGGGTGAAGGCGAGGGAGAAGGGGAAGGAGAGGGAGCGGGGTGTCCGCTGTGGTCGAAATCACGTGGTTTCACGGAGCGTCTGGGCGATCTGTTTCTGCTCGGACTCGCGCTTATCGTGCTTTGTGTATTTCAACCGCCGAGCGCGAGACGCCGGTAGGGGTGGGCTGTCCGTTTCGGCGCGCTGTGACGTTTGACGATATAAGGTCCGACAACACAATCAAGCCCCCGGCGGTGTCGCCACCGCCGGGGGCCTTTCGTGTGCCACAGCCCTCTTTACAACAGGTTGACCACGCGGTCCGCCAGGCCCTTTTCGCCCAGCACCACGCTGAGCTTGGCGTGGCCCGCGATCTTTTCGAGGACCTCAAGCTCGCGCAGGCGCATGAGCGTCGGGTTGCTCTCGATGAGCTTCGCCGTGTTCGCCTGGCTGCGCATGGCGGCCGTCTCTTCGCGCCGCGCGATGAAGTTCGCCTCGGCGGCCTTCCTGGCCTCCGTGACCCGGTTCATCAGATCGCGCATATCGCCCGGCAGGATGATGTCGCGGATACCGACGCTCATGACATCGATACCGAGGGCCTTGGCGCGCTTGCGCGACGCTTCCGCCAGTTCATCCGTGACGGTGTCCTTCTCCGCCAGCAGCGCATCCAGGGTCCGCGCGCCCACGGTCGCCCGGAGGGCCAGCTGCGCGTCGCGGTACAGCGCCTGAATGGCGTCTTCCGCCACCTCGGCAAACAGCCGCGCGTTCACAACCTTGCAGGTCGCCACGACGTTCAGCCGCAGCGTTACCTTGTCCTCGGTCATGATTTCCTGGCCGCCCACGTCAAGCACCCGCTCGCGCAGGTCGACCATGAGCAGCTTCACCGCACCGGCGCCCTTGAAGAAGGCGTAGCGTCCGGGCTTCAGGATTTCCTGGAAGGTCCCGTTCAGGTAGAACAGGCCCACATGCCCTTCGGTTACGTCCTGCTTGTTGAAGACGAGTCCCGCGGCGCTGTCCGCCAGGATCGTCTCCAGGTTCGGGTGCTCAAAGCGCACCTTCTCCGTGGTGATGATCTCCGCCTTGACCTGGTTAAAGGTGTTCGGCAGGGCGTACTGTCCGGCGGCCAGCACGCCGTGGAGACGGCCGTTTACCGTCACCAGCGCGCGCTCGCCGTCCGCCAGGTCGAGCACCAGCGCCCGGTTGTCCAATACACCGGCCTTCACGATCACATCCAACTGCGGGTGGCGCACGAATGCGTCCCGCTCCTTTACCAGGTCCACCGTGATCCGGTTCATCGGGTCGAACATGTGGTACACGCCCGGCTCCACGATACCCGTGAATTCGCCTTCGTCGATGCGCAGGCCGAAGCAGTGCTTCGGGACGTGTACGCGCTTCCACAGGCGGTTCTTGATGTTCTTGATCAGTCGAATCATGGTGTTTCCTCCTCTATGCTGCGATGTAAACTCTTTATGCCTCGCGAACGCCTAGGGCCAATCTTGTGACTCCGTAAGCCGCGAACAAAGGAAATTCGTATCAGTGCTTGTGTCCGTCATTCCCGCGCACGCGGGAATCCAGTGGAGTTCCACGGTTTGCGTGCCCGCGTCTCTGGAACCCCGCGTTCACGGGCTGTCGAATTAACTGGTGCGGACGCCTCAAAACCTACAAGTTTGTGCTGCTGTCCTACAGCGTCATTCCCGCGAAAGCGGGAATCCAATGGATTTCGGAGGTTTGTGCGTTCGCGTTGCTGGATCCCCGCGTTCGCGGGGATGACGGATCTGCTCATTCCTTCCATAGTGTAGGGTGAGTTCAGTAAGTCGACGGCCCCTTTCGCGGGAATGACGGTTTCGTTCGTCTGAATGTTTCTGTCCCTTCGGGGAGCAGGCGGGCATCCGGGGCCACACCGTCCGCGCGGGGCGTTGCTTAAGCCGCACGTTACCCGCGCACCCGGAGGGGCGCGCGGCCTGTTGGTCCCGCCTTTCATCCGATTCCCGTGCGCGTATGCGCACCGGGCGCGGATGTCCCGCGGTTTCACGTGCGGCGGAATCCACACGCCGCAAAGCGCTTTCGATGCCGCCGCCTGATGACCCGCCCATCACAACGCACCCGGGCTCCGAAGAGCCCGAGCCGCCATGAAGCGGCGAAACCAACAGGCTGGCTGGCCCGAATGCCGCCCGCTCCCTTCCGGGTGTTTGCTCTGGAGCCCCATGCGGGGCGTCACGCTTTCCAGGCGTGTGGGGCGGGAATCGAACCCGCGACTCTCGGTTCTTCAAACCGATGCTCTAACCAACTGAGCTACCCGTGGCGGAAAGAGCAGGAATCGAACCTGCCACGGCAACGGCAGTTGCCTGGCGCACCTTGCGCCGTCTTTCCCAACCTGACACCAGAGATTCAGAACCCGTACACGGAACGCGGCCGGCCGAGCACGCCGAAGCGATGGGCAAACCGCGCCGCCGGTCTCGGGGCGTCAGCAGACGAAGCTTGCCCCCTTTCTGGAGGCAAGCTGCCCACCTGGCCATGCGTACCTTCCGGCATTGCGGACCCGATGGGGAAACTTGATTCAATTGTATGCGTAGCCCTGCGGGCCACCCAGGCCGCGCTCGCGACGCCGTCTTCAGAGCACGGAGCATGCCAAGCTTGTCACCGACTGGAAGCCTGTGCTCTCAAAGCGTTTTCAATAAAAGAGTTACAAGTCGTATGCGGACCTTGACATGTATGAAGGATGTCTCAAAGCGACGCACAAAAAATAGCAATATTTAGAAGAAAATATAATATGGAAGAATGGATGAGAATGTGGTGCGGGAGAGGTTCACCAACGAGATTCTTTTCGCCCATTTCCGTGGTCCATGTTTTTCGACCACGGATTACACCGATGACACGGATGTTCTTCTTCGCGCCAATCTGTTTGTATTCGTCGTACGACAGCTTCGTTGAGGCCAGCGTCTGCGTTGAGGCCTTCGGGGCGGAGGAATTTCTCTTGGCTGCGGTTCCAAGTACTGTTCCCAGGCGCCCATTCCGCCATTCGGTATGCATGTCTCAATTCCGCGAAGCGGATGGCACAGCGTTGACCGCGTCCGCCCGTCTCCCACTCGACATCGCGGCGAAAAATTGCCAGAATGTCCGTCAGATGTTTGTGCACGGATCTCCAAGAGCGAGGAGCAGGGAAATGGATCGAAGAACCTTCTTACGTACAACCACCGCCGCCGGAATCGCATCAACGCTGCATCCACTTGCCGCCGGGGCCGTTGAGAAGGCGCCAGCCAGCGAGCGGTTGCAGGTGTGTGTCATGGGTGCGGGCGGGCGCGCCATGGGCCTGCTGAAGACCTTTTCCGAAAGCCCCTACGCGGACGTCGTGGCCATCGCCGATATCGACAGCCGGCGTATTCCTGAAGCGGTTAGCGAAGTGGAACAGCGCCAGGGGTCCAAGCCCTGGACGACGGGCGATTTCCGCAAGATCATCGACGACCCGACGATCGACGCACTGGTCATCGGAACGCCCGACCACTGGCACGCCATCCCCACCATCCTGGCCTGCATGGCGGGCAAGGACGTCTACGTCGAGAAGCCGGACGGCCACAACATGGTGGAAGGCCAGCGGATGGTGGCCGCCATGCGCAAGCACAGCCGCATTGTCCAGATGGGATCGCAACACCGCGCAACCGAGCGCCTGCAATCGGCCATTGAATATGTCAGGAGCGGCGCATTGGGACGCTGCCTGGTGGCGAAGGCCTGGGAAAGCACGCGGCAGGGTTCGATTGGCCACATTCCGGATGAAGCGCCGCCCGAAGGCGTCGACTACGACATGTGGCTGGGCGGCGCGCCGAAGCGCCCCTTCAACCCGCGCCGTTTTCACGGCAACTGGCGCTGGTTCTACGACTATGGCACGGGCGACCTGGGCAATGATGGCGTGCATCGTCTCGACATGGCGGTGGCCCTGCTGAACGCCGCCTGCGAAGCCCAGGGCGACGAATCCCTCGGTATGCCGCGGAAGATTACGGCCAGCGGCGGCAAGTGGTACTTCGACGACATGCAGGAGTTCCCCGACACGCTCCAGGTCAACTACGAATACGAAGGGGCATTCCCCAAGTTACTGACCTACGAAATGCGCATATGGTCGCCCTACCCCATGAATGGGCTGGGCGAAGGGGCCGCCGTATACGGGGACAACGGCTACATCGAAATCGGCAACAACGGCTGGCGGGCCTTCGAAGGCCGCGAGCAGATCAAGCTCGTCGAAGGCGACAGCCACGAGCGCCCCCACGTGCAGGATTTCATCGACTGCGTGAAGTCGCGCAACCGGCCCTACTGCGATCTGGAAACCGTAGGCCACCCGGCCTCCGTGCTGTGCCACGCCGGCAACATTTCCGCCCGCCTCGGCCGTCAGTTGACGCTCGACGCCGCGTCGGAAACCTTCATAGACGACAACGAGGCCAACGCCCTGCGCACACGGCCCGAGTATCGCGCGCCGTGGCTATTGCCCGAAGTGTAGGCGGTTACTATTCATTCGAAGCGTACGGCTGTGCGGCAAAGGTGAAGCAATCCTGCTACGGGCCGCCTCCACGGGCGATCAAGGACGCTTTGCCCGATCCTGAAAGATTGCTATAACGGGCTTATGGCGGTTGGCGCTACCGGTCCCTTAATTTCTTGAAACCGCATAGAACGCAAAGAGCGCAAAAGGCTCTTATTTGAGCGCTTGAAGATTTCGGAGGCTAAAGATCTCTTTCTGCTTCGTACGCTCCGTTCCTTCGTGTTGGCGATATTTGCTGATTGCGGCCACCGGACAACCTACGCCGATTAAGCCCAGCATTGTTGACTACGCCCCCCTGTCCGGCTAAGCTGCTCGTATCCAGTCCCTAGCGAATTCTATAGCGGGATATACCCATGGCGAAAAAGAAAAACGTGGTAATCGGGTTTCTGGGAACGATCCTGGATCGGGTGGGGCGTTCGGAGAAGCGCTGGGAGAAGTGGCGGCCTTCGGTGGATCTCTGCCGTCAGGCGGGGCTGCCCGTGGCGCGGCTGGACCTGTTGACGGAGCAGGCGCACTACCGCACGGCGAATCGGGTGCGGCGGGATATTCAGGAGGCGTCGCCCGATACCGAGGTGACCTTTCACGACGCCCACTGCGATGACCCGTGGGACTTCGTGGAGGTCTACGCGATGCTGCACGACTTCGCGCGAAGCTATCCCTTCGATACGGACAAGGAGGAGTACCTCGTCCACCTGACCACCGGTACGCACGTGGCGCAGATTTGCCTCTTCCTGCTCACCGAGGCGCGTTATATCCCCGGGCGCCTGGTGCAGACGAGTCCCGGGCGCGGGGCGGCGCCGCGGAGTCCGGGGAACTACGATATTATCGACCTGGACCTCTCGAAGTACGATCAACTGGCCAAGCGCTTCAAGCAGGACCAGCGGGATGACGTTTCGCTGCTGAAATCGGGCATCCAGACACGAAACGCGGCGTTCAACGCGCTCATCGACGAGGTGGAGCAGGTGGCGGTGCACAGCCGTCAGCCGATCCTGCTCAGCGGGCCCACGGGCGCGGGCAAATCACAACTGGCGCGCCAGATCTACGCGTTAAAACGGCTGCGGCAGCGCCTGCAGGGGCCGCTTGTTTCGGTGAACTGCGCCACGCTGCGCGGGGACACGGCGATGGCGACGCTGTTCGGCCACAAACGCGGCGGATTCACGGGGGCCACCACGGACCGGCCGGGTTTGCTGAGGACCGCGAACAAGGGGCTGCTCTTTCTGGATGAAGTGGGGGAGTTGGGCATGGACGAGCAGGCGATGCTCCTGCAGGCCATTGAAGAGAAGCGTTTCCTTCCCGTGGGCGCGGATGTGCCGGTGGAGAGCGATTTTCAACTGATTTGCGGGAGCAACCGTGACCTGGTTGCGCGGGTGGCGGAGGGGCGTTTCCGGGAGGATTTGATGGCGCGGATTAATCTGTGGTCTTTCCGCCTGCCGGGGCTACGAGAGCGCAAGGAGGATATTGCGCCGAACATCGACTACGAATTGGATCAGACGGCGCAGCGGCGGGGGAGCCATGTGCAGTTCAGCAGGGAGGCGCTCAGCCAGTTCCTGAAGTTCGCCACGGGGCCCGAGGGGCAATGGAACGGCAATTTCCGCGATCTGGGGGCGGCGATCACGCGCATGGCGACGCTGGCGCAGGGCGGGCGCATTACAGTGGCCGAAGTGCAGCGGGAACTCGACCGCCTGCGGCGCGATTGGAATCCGCCGCGGCGCGATGAGGCCAGTGAACGGTTGGAGCACGTGCTGGGAGCCGAGGCCGTGGAAGAGATTGACCCCTTTGATCGGGTACAGTTGGCGGAGGTGATCCGTGTGTGCCGGGAAAGCCGGAATCTCTCCGAGGCGGGGCGGAAGTTGTTCGCGGTGTCGCGGACGAAGCGGAAATCGACCAATGACGCGGACCGGTTGGGGAAGTATCTGGCGAAGTTTGGGTTGGATTGGAAGAGGGTGGTTGGGTAGCCGCGAAAGAACGCAGAGGGCGCAAAGATGAGTCGGCTTTGCTGTTTCACGGGCGGAGCGGAACGTGTGCTTGACGCGGATAGGGTTGGGAAGGAACTGGAACAGATTGGGCTGGATTGTGGGCCGGCACTCAAATAGAATGCACTTTTCTGGTGATTCAAGGACTTGAACTAAATGAGAAGGTAACACAGCAATGGCCACGTTTAGGGAGCTGGCGGCGGACACTGCCCCGGCCGGTATGCTCTTCGATATAGCGCATCAGTTGGTATGGTACGAGAGCGATGGCTTTACGGAACACCTCGAGCGTTTGTCACGGGAAGCGCGGCTGGTATTCGTTTTGTGGAACTTCGACAACGAGATTCACAACGGCGGCTTTGACCAGTTCTTCTTCAATTCCCTCGGCGACCAGTGCGAGGAGATTCTGGGCTATCTCGACGAGGTCGGAGCGGAAAACTGCCACCGGATGCTGCGTTCGGCGATGTCGCAATTTCCGGGCGGAGAAGTCCCGGCGGACCGTCTCAAGCGACAGGAGGTGCTGTTGAAGATTACGGAATCGAAGTCGGTCAGCGACGCATTCAACGCGCTAGATGGCGAGTTTTACCGATACGAAGACGGATTGAGCGATTTGCTGGAGGAGTTCATTCGGAAACATCCGGATGTAACGGTGGAGAATCTTGATGCGTCGGGCAAGTAGCGGGAGGTACCTATGTGCGATTTAACAAGGGACCGGCGCGTCAGGAACGGAAAGACAACTCGAAGCCTCGGAGCTTGAAGGGGGCGCCTGGTGAGTCTTCATGGACGTGGAGACTTAAAACACCGCATGGCGGAATCCCGGGATATATTAAGAAAGGCGCGGCGCGCTTCAAACGGTGTCACGGGACCCCCCCGGAGGTGAGGCGCTGCGGTCGTTGCGCCGGCGCGAGAGAAAAGGAGTGCGGGCATGCGGGTTGCGGTGTTCAGTTCGAAAACGTATACGCGGCGGTTCTTCGACAGCCACAATACGCGGTTCAAGCATGAGTTGGTGTACCTGGAGCCGAAGCTGACCGAGCGTACGGCGGTTCTGGCGGAGGGGTGCGACGCCGCCTGTGTCTTTGTGAACGACGAGCCGGACGCGGGGGCGCTGGCGGCCCTGGCGTCGCGCGGGGTGCGGCTCCTGGCCCTGCGCTGCGCGGGCTTTAACCATGTCGACCTGGCGGCGGCCGAGCAGCACGGGATCACGGTGGTTCGCGTGCCGGCCTATTCGCCCCATGCGGTGGCGGAGCACACGCTGGCGCTTATGCTGGCGCTGAACCGCCGGATTGTGCGGGCCTACAACCGCGTGCGGGACGGGAACCTGGAGCTGGAGGGGCTGCTGGGCTTCGACTTCCACGGGCGCACCGCCGGGATTATCGGGACGGGCAAGATCGGCGCGCGTGTGGCCACCGTCATGCAGGCGCTGGGGTGCCGCGTTCTGGCGCATGATCAGCGCGAGGATCCGGAACTTGTTGCGGCGGGTGTGAAGTATACGGATCTCCCGGCGCTCTACCGCGCTTCGGATGTAATTTCGCTGCATTGCCCGCTGACGCGGGAGACGCGCCACCTGATCGATAGCGAGGCGATCGCGCAGATGAAGTGGGGCGTGATGCTGATCAATACCAGCCGCGGCCGTCTGATCAACACGGCGGACGTAATCGCCGGGCTGAAGTCGGGCCAGATCGGCTATTTCGGCATCGACGTGTACGAAGAGGAAGAGTCGCTCTTCTTCTCGGATCTTTCCGGCGAGATTATCCAGGACGATGTCTTTGCCCGCCTGCTGACCTTTCCCAACGTGCTGGTCACCGGTCACCAGGCGTTCTTCACGGAAGAGGCCCTGTCCAACATCGCGGAGACGACCCTGGGCAACATCACCCAGTTTGAAGCGACGGGCGCCTGCGATAATGCGGTGCGGTAGGGGTTTGGGGTTGGGCGCACACTGATGCGATTTGTCGCGGGTTGCCGCTCGTAGGCGTTGTGGCGCAGGCGAACATGCCACATTGCGGCGTGCGTTATGGATGATAATAGACGGCGGCTTCGCCGCCTGGCAGGCGGGGACGCCTGCGCTCCCAGCCTTTGACGCTTCCTTGTTTGGGAATGGCGTAATCTGGTTTGTGTGAAGCAGTTGTGGTAATGCAGTGTCCCAAACTCTTGAGCGTAGACTGGGGCGCTCAAAGGCGTGCGGATTGGGACACGCGGGGCCGAATACGCGCCGGGGTGGGATGCGTAACCTCCGTTTTCAGGCAGCGCGGAGTTAAGGCTGGACGAGGAATTGCGCCGTTGCTATTCCGCCTTACGGCGATTTCTTCTTATCGGCCTCCAGCATTTTCTTGAGCTTCTGGACCTTCGGCACGGCGTTGAACTGGATGTAGGGCTGGTTCGGGTTGTGCTTCAGGTAGTCCTGGTGGTAGTCCTCGGCGGTAAAGAATTCCGTGAGGGGCTCGAGGGTGGTGACGATGGGACGGCTGAACTTGCCGGAGGCGTTCAGCTGGGCGATGTAGGCTTCGGCGCGGGCTTTTTCTTCTTCGTCCTGGTAGAAGATGGCCGAGCGGTACTGCGTGCCGGTGTCGGGTCCCTGGCGGTTGAGGGTGGTGGGGTCGTGGGTCGTAAAGAAGACCCGCAGCAGCTGGCCGTAGGTGAGTTTGGCGGGGTCGTAGATGATTTCGATGGCCTCGGCGTGGCCCGTGGTTCCAGTGGTGACGGCCTTGTAATTGGCGCGGGCCGGGTCGCCGCCGGTGTAGCCGGAGATTACGGCTTTCACACCGTCGAGCTCCTCGAACACGCCCTCGGTGCACCAGAAGCAGCCGCCGGCGAAGATGGCTCTGGCCTCGCCCGGCTCATTGGCCAGGGGCACATCCTTCTCCGGTAGCGGAAGCCAGGGGGTGTCGTCCTTTTGGTCTTTTGCGGGGGTATCGTTCGCGGCCACGGCCACCTCCTCGATAAGGGTGTTCAGCTGGTCCTTGCTGGTGAAGCCCAGCGCCTCGGAATTCATGCAATAGCGCAGGCCGGTCGGGTCGGGGCCGTCGTTGAAGACGTGGCCCAGGTGCCCGCCGCACCGCGCGCAGAGGGTTTCGGTGCGCACCATGCCATAGGAGGTGTCCTCCTCGTCGACGATGTTTTCCTTCGCGATGGGCGCGTAGAAACTCGGCCAGCCCGTGCCCGATTCGAACTTCGTGTTCGATTCAAACAGCGGCAGGTTGCAGCCGGCGCAGGTGTAGACGCCCTCATCCTTGTTTTTGAGCAGGGCGCCGGTGAAGGCGCGCTCCGTGCCCTTTTCCCGGAGGATGTGGAATTGCGCAGGGGTGAGCTCCTTCTTCCACTCCGCGTCGCTGCGGAATTTCGCCGGAATGCGCACGGGATCGCCGAGGGTTCCGTCCGCGCTGAAGAGGCGCACGGTGACGTCGCCCTGGACGTCCGTATTCTTCACGGAGCGTTTGCTGTGGGAGCCCTCACTCCCGCGGACAGGTTCGCCCGCGGCGCCCGCCGGGGTGGAGGCCCCGGGCAGGAAGTACTGGGCGGCGGCAAAGGCCAGTACGGCGAGTCCCGCGCCGATGGTAAAGAAGGTGTTTGATCGTTTCATGGCGTTGTTTCCATGGGGTTGTGTGGAGCGCTGCATTCCATGCACTATTCTATATTCCGTGCGCCGGAGGGTCAATGTCGGGAAGGGTTTGCGGCTTGGACCGCGCCCCCCCGGCCATGGGCGGCTGGTAATACTTTAGCCGTCTAAAAGTAAAGCGTTCGCCGATACGAGATGCCTTACTTACACTGGATGTATTCGTCATTCCCGCGAAGGCGGGAATCCAGAGGGTTTCCGAGGTTAACGTTGCATGGTCTCTGGATCCCCACTTTCGTGAGGATGACGGTGTTCGATCACCGATAGCCGCCACCATTGGGTGCGACGAGGGTGACTACTTCAGACGGCTAAAGAATTGCGGTGGCTGAAACCATTGGGGCATGGGAGGTTTGGCGTCATGGGCGGATTGCGGAATGTTCTCATCGCGGCGGCGGTGCTTGCCGCGCTGGCGATAGCGCTGACCGCCGGCTGCCGGCTCGCACTGCAACACCGCGCGGTGTATCCGGGCGGCCTCACATTTGTCGGCGCCGCCGATGGCCTTTTCGGATCGCGCTATCACCGCGTGTACCTGTGGCGGGCGCCGCACGGCACGGACACCCTCCCGGCGTTCACGCTTCACGTGGAGGAGCGGGCGATGCCCCTGGCGTCCCTCACGCCCGAACTGCTCGGGGGCGCGCACGGCTCGCCCGGCGAGGGCGCGCTCTACGACAGCCGGGGGGCCTTGCTGCAGTACCGGTTCGAGAACGGGCGCCTTACCTGGCTGTCGATCGACGCCGGCGCCATGCCCGCGGGGCAGCCGCCCGGCGGGAACGTGATGCGCGGCGAATTCGGGCTTTCGAAGGGCGCGGGGAGCGCGGTGGCGCTGCCGGTTTCGCTCTCCACCCTGCGCGCCGCGCTCGGGACTCCGGATCGGACGATGTTGCACTTTGCGCAGTAGACGAGTCGCGCGGCGGTGGGGAGGGATAGCAATTATCCAGTCTTACATGGCCCGAAGAGGCGAAGGGTGAAAACGCCGCTTGCAACTTGCGATCAAACACGAAGCTCGTACTCAATATCCACGACCAGCCACTCCTCGCCGTATCTCCGCAATATGTACCCGTCAATGGCGAGGCCGCGCTCGGTCGTTACCGACATTTTTCCCGTGCGATAGTCTTCTTCTACCACGGCCGAATCCATCTTTGGGATATGCTCGGTTTTTGATTGCGGAATAGCGTTCAGCGTTATTTCCAGCGCCTTTTTCATCCCGTCCGCATGAGTAATACCGGCGGGCCGTTCTTTTGGGAGATACGGGGCACTGAGTTCGCGCCAGGCGGCGAGGCTCTCCTCTGTGCCAATTCGATTGATAGCGATGACCGCGAGCGATCGGCGCTTGTGACTGAGATCGGGATTGCGTGCGGCCTCCATCAGGTAGGGTATCGCCTCATTGCCGCCCAATTCCGCCACGGCGAATGGAAATCTTCGGTCGATGGGGTCATTTGCAAATGGAACTGGAGTCTGCTGGTAGATACGCGCCAGGTGCGGAAGCGCCGCCGTTTCCTTGCTCAGGGCGAATATTCTGTAGAGAACATGGTCCTGGTAGTCAAGAAAGCAGGGCAGTTGAGCCGCGAGGTCGAGCGCCGCGTCTGAGAGCTCCTTGCGCGCATCGGGCGTCAATTGTTCCCACAATTCGGATAGGGGTTTTCTCCGCATGCGAAGCACTTCAAGGTGGTATTCGCCACTGCCTTCCTGGGGAGGGCCAAAACGAACCGTCTTGGTAAGCGGAACGCCGGGTTCCAAGAAGGCGAAGGCGCGTGTAGAGTGGGTCTGCTCGTCTGTCCCTGCGCTAATGCTGAATGCATACCAACCAGGCGGTAGCGTGTGAATAATGAGCTGGTCTTCGGGCGCATCCCGGTCTGCCCGTATGTTATGGCTATTCCACTGGTGGCCGTCGGGGAAAATCTGAGTCACGTACATAATGGGAAGCGGTTTCCCGAACCGGTCTTCCGCCTGAAAAGTCAGCGGACTCTCGGGCAGGAGAATGACGCGTTGGGGGGCCTCGTCGGATACCACGGGGGTCGCGGGAAGCAGTTGCCAGCTCATGCCCGGAGCGGCGATCCAGCAATTGAGGGGCACGTCATAGCGCCCGCTGCCGCTATCCAGCGATACTGGATTGATCTCGCCTCTCCGCCGGGACACTTTGTGGACGGCTATTTTCTTTATTGGGTTGCCCACAGCATCATCGACTTGAACCGGCGCCGTGCGCTCGACCGCCAGCGCGGTCTGGGAGATCGCGGCGGTGACGCTTGCCAGCATCAGCACGATCAGAAACTGACTACCTGTCCGCAAAGCGCTCCTCCTGTTCCAGAATATCTTGCATGGGTTCCGCCGCACGCAATTGCTCATCAAGCTTCGCAATTTGGGCTCCAATTGTAGCGTGGTACTCGGCGGAGATGGTCTTGGCTATGGACAAGGCGCGCGCACAGTCCTGGCGAGTCACTCGAGCCATCAGCAGCTCTACAACTCGTTTTCGCAACTCAATATCGTCTGAATCGTAATAGGTATTGAGGATCTGATCGACTTTCGGGCGGTGCCTGTCGCCAAGTCGCTGCAACCAGGAGGCCGAGAGCAATCGCAACAGCGGGTTTTCCTGATTGGCAAGGTTGAGCAGGAGCTCCGTGGCCTTGGGGGCGTTGTACTTTGTGAAAACGGCCAAGTAATTGTGCGTCGATCGTGTGGAGCGCAAGCGGCCCGTTTCGCCCTGAAGCGTGTCGTAGAAGAGCGATTCTCGGACCGTACTCGCTTCCGCCAATGGACAAATACAAAGCAAGACGGTAAACGCATGTTGAAACGATGACCAATCGGGCGCACTTCGCAACCGCAGCACAATGGGAATAGCTTCAGGCCCCCAGCGACCCCAGGCGGATTGCGCATCCTGGAGATCGCCTTTTGTCGGGAAAAAGGAGAGCGACCGTGCAACCTCCTCGATTCGCGGTTGAAACCGGGGATCAGCGCGATCTTTCCATCCCTCGGGAAACGATGGATAGAAACCCGCACCGGCCATCAGGGGTGGGAAGACAACGCAAAGTGTAAGACAGAGCAAACGCATGCTGGTACTCCCTGAGGAGATACAGGACAACTACCTTTCGCTATCATACAAGAAAACGCCGCAGGGTTCCCGAGATTTTGAACCCTGCGGCGTTACTAAGACACCAATAAATTTTAAACGATATACTCGTTCAGCAGGTTTTCCAGGTATTCCTGCTTCCCGCTGCGGGGTTGGGGTTCGCCGTTGGCGAAGGTATAGGCCTCCATATCCTCGAGGGTCAATGCGCCGGACTCGATGCTCTTTCCGAAGGGCGTGTCCCAGCCGGCGTAGCGCTTCTGGCGGGCCTTTTCGAATTTGCCGTCCTTGAGCATGCTGGCGGCGGCCTTGAGGCCGCGGGCGAAGGCGTCCATCGCGCCGATGTGCGCGTGGAAGAGATCCTCGGGGTCGATGGACTGGCGGCGGAGCTTGGCGTCGAAGTTGAGGCCGCCCGCCTTGAAGCCACCGGCCTTGAGGATGGTGTACATCGCCAGCGTGGTCTCGTAGAGGTTGGTCGGGAACTGGTCGGTGTCCCAGCCGAGTAGCTCGTCGCCGCGGTTGGCGTCCACGGAGCCGAGGAGGCCGTTCGCGGCGGCGTATTCGAGCTCGTGGAGGAAGGAGTGGCCGGCCAGGGTGGCGTGGTTTGCCTCGATATTGAGCTTGAGGTGGTCCACGAGGCCATACTTCATCAGGAAGGCGTGGCAGCTGGCGGCGTCGAAATCGTACTGGTGCTTGGTGGGCTCTTTGGGCTTCGGCTCGATGAAGAACTGGCCCTTGAACCGGATCTTTTCCTTATACTCGACGGCCATGTGCAGGAAGCGCGCGAGGTGGTCGAGTTCCCGGCCCATGTCGGTGTTGAGGAGGGTCTCGTAGCCCTCGCGGCCGCCCCAGAAGACGTAGCCCTCGCCGCCGAGGTACTTCGTGACTTCGAGGGCCTTCTTCACCTTGGCGCCGGCGTAGGCGAAGATGGCCGGGTCCGGATTGGTGGCCGCGCCGGACATGAAGCGGCGGTGCGAGAAGAGGTTGCACGTGCCCCAGAGGAGCTTGATGCCGGTTTCCTTCTGCAGCTTCTTCGCCTGCTTCGCCACCTTGTCCAGGCGCTTCTGCGACTCCAGGATGGTCTCGCCCTCGGGCGCGATGTCGGAATCGTGGAAGCACCAGAAGCGGACGCCGAGCTTCGAGAAGAACTCGAAGGCCGCCTCCATCGTCTGCTCCATCATCGCGTCCTCGCTCGCGGCCTTGTCGTAGCTGCGGATCATTGTCGGCCCGCCGAAGGGGTCGTTGCCGAGGCCCTTGAAGGTGTGCCAGTAGCACACAGCGAAGCGGAAGTGGTCCTCCATCGACTTGCCGAGGATTTTCTGGCTCGCCTTGTAGTGCTTAAAGGCCAGCGGGTTCTTGCTGTCCGGGCCTTCGTATCGAATTTTCTTGATGCCGGGAAAAAATTCCGCCATGGTGTTTCTCTCCTCCGTATACAGGAAACTGCGGTTGGCTTGGGGAAGCGTAGCACTCCGGCGCGTGTTTTTGCCAGCGGGCGGGGGCGAGGATATGGAAGCGGCGATGTGGCGTGGTGATGCCCATCAGGGGAGATTCGCTCCAAATACGGTCAGAATCTCTATGGTGGTTCAGATTACCCGGTACAGGAAGCTGTGCTTTCGGTAGACAACCCGCCGGATGCCCTCCCCATACTCCGGTGTCGGCGTCCCGGAATCTGGAAACTCGCAAAGTAGTCTCTCCAGCCAGTCCTTGATGTTTTGGAGGTACGCCACAACGAACGGCGCGGAAAGGTGTTGTTCGTAAAGATAGTCTGCGATCTCTTCCATGCGCTCGCGGGCTCGGGGAGAAAAAACTATCTGTCGCTCATTCATACTTTGCGCGAATTTCCCGCATGGCCGTAGTCAACGGGATGCCCTCACCAGCGTCCAATTGAGCGATCGAAACACCAATGTCCTGCTTAACGCGTTCGTGGTGGAGGAATACTGAGAAGGCCCGCGCAAGCGAATCCATATCGCCACCATACCGCTCCTCGATGCAACGCTCAAGTTCTGGGTTGTCTATCTGAATATTCAACATCGAATTATCCTTGCAGATCGCCTGGTAAGGCGCATCCCGTTGCCGCCAACAGCGCCCGGAACCCGGATACGTTGTCGCTCCAGGTGATTGTCGTGAAGTGGAACAATTGTTTCAAGTCGAACACGAATCTGAAAGAACCGATATGTGACGCGCCCGCTTGCCAACCTGCCCGGGTCGCGTCCCCGCCACGGTGGGCGTAGTGTCTGGCGCAACGGGATGTTCGCCGGATTCAATTCGCTCGGCGAGCACGCGCAGCGCCAGGGCTTCCGCCTGTGCAATGGCCGCTTCCCGGGTTGGGCCGTATTTCAGCACGCCGGAGAGTTCGAGGACTTCGGCTATCCAGCGTCCATCGTCCTCTTGTTCGGTTTCGATCGTGAAATTCATGTGGCAATCTCGCTAATCGAGTGTTCGTTCCCATTCCGGCAGGGATGCCAGCGCTCCATGCAGTTTACACCCAGGGCAATCGCATTTAAACCTGATCGTGGCGCATGGGCGTATGCTTGTGTCGATTTGGATGCTTTAATCAAGGAAAGTGAGCGTGTTGGAGCGCCGGCATCCTTGCCGGCAGAGATGCCGGCGCTCCAACACGTTCCTTCTCCATTAGTTCTCCGTGGTTCGTATGGCGATTGGCCCGTACACGAAGTTTAAATGTGCTTGCCTTGCGTATACACCAACTTGGCACGGCGGGCCGCCGCGGGGTAGGATAGCGTCCCCGCGGGTTGGGCGTTGTGCCCGGCGTGTTGCGGGTTCCCTTTTTGCCGCTGAAATCGAGCCCCCATGTCCGATACCCTTGGAGAAAACATCCTTACGCGCTTTACCCCCTCGGCGGCGCGGTCGGTGCAGGAGGCGATTGAGGGGACGGGCGGGCGCGAGGTGTTTTTCGCGGGGAGCGTGGATGGACAGGGGCGGGTGGCGCAGGTTCGGGTGTGCGCGCGGGGGCATGAGTCGGCGGTGCCGGCGCTGTTTGAGTCGCTGGAGGTGCGGGATGTGGTGATCCACAACCACCCGTCGGGGAACCTGGCGCCGAGCGAGGCGGATGTGCAGCTGGCGTCGATGTACAGCGCGCACGGGCACGGGGTGTACATTGTCGATAATGACGTGACGCGGGTGTATGTGGTGGTGGAGCCGTTTCTGCCGAAGCAGGTGACGCGGCTGGACCCGCTGGAGCTCCGGGGGATGTTTTCGCCGGGGGGCGCGGTGGGGCGGACGGTGCCGGGCTTTGAGGTGCGCCCGCAGCAGGTGCGGCTGATGGAGGCGGCGGCGGCGGCGTTCAACGAGGGGAAGATCGCGGTGGTGGAGGCGCCCACGGGGGTGGGGAAGACGTTTGCGTACCTGCTGCCGGCGGCGCTGTGGTCGCGGCGGAACAAGGAGCGGATCGTGATCAGCACGCGGACGATCAATCTCCAGGAGCAGATTATCGACAAGGATATCCCGCTGATCCGCAAGGTGATCAACGAGCCCTTGGAGGCGTGTCTGGTGAAGGGGCGGGGCAATTACCTGTGCCTGCGCAAGCTGGAGCGGGCGCTTTCGGAGGCGCAGCTGTTTGACGACGAGACCACGCAGCACCAGTTGGCGGCGATCGGGGAATGGGCGGAGAAGACGGAGGACGGGAGCAAGACCGATCTGCCGTTCATGCCCGGGCGCGAGGTGTGGGAGCGGGTCTGCTCGGAGTCGGACAGTTGCAGCATGGGCCGCTGCCCGGACACCAAGCGCTGTTTCGTGGGGAAGGCGCGGCGGGAGATGGGCAAGGCGGACCTGCTGGTGGTGAACCACCACATGCTGTTTTCCGACATCGCGATCAAGCAGGAGGCGGGTGACTTCACGGCGCAGGCGGTGCTCCCGCACTACAAGCGGGTGATTTTCGACGAGGCGCACAGCATCGAGGACTCGGCCACGGAGTATTTCGGGATGTCGGCGACGCTCCTGGGGGCGAAGGCGTCGTTCGGGCGCTTCATCCGCACCGAGCGGGGCCAGGAGCGCGGGCTGCTGCCGACGATCGTGGTGATGTTGATGAAGGAGTGCCCGCAGCTGAGCGTGGACGATTTCCACACGATCCAGAAGCTGGTGGAGGAGCGCATCAAGCCGGCCCTTTCCGAATGCCGGGAGAACGCCGAGGATATTTTCGTCGCGCTTCGGGCTCTCGCGTCGCTGCGCAGCGGCCAGATCGGGCGGGACATCAAGTGGCGCCTGACGGAGGACGCCCTGCGCGATCCGACGCTGCGGCAGATCCACAACGAGCGGGTCGTGCCGTTTGCCGACGCCGTCACGAAGCTGATGCAGGACGTGCAGACCCTGCTGCGCCGCCTGCGGGCGATCCCGCCGCGCGACGACGGGGAAGAGGCGCCGCTGGTGGCGGAGCGCGCGCAATTGCAGGCCTACGCAAACCGTGTCGAGCGCGTCGCCAACGCGCTGCTGGAGACGACGAGCGAGGAGATCCAGGAGAACTCGGTGCGCTGGATCGAGGTGGACGCGCGGAACGAGCAGTTTGTCCGGGTGGCGCGGTGCCCGCTTGAAGTGGGGGCGCCACTCGCGGAATGGGTCTACGGCAACCTGGACACGGTGCTGATGACGTCGGCGACGCTTGCGGTGCAGCGGGAATTTGGGTACCTTTTCCAGCGGTTGGGCCTTGATCAGGTTCGTCCGGAGCGGATCGTGTCCGCGATTCTCGATTCCCCCTTCGACTACCGCGAACAGGCGATGCTGTGCCTGCTCAGCGACGTGGTGGATCCCAGCGATCGCGGTTTTCTGGACGATTCGGTGGAGGGGATACGGCGCGCGCTCGCGATCTCGCGGGGGCACGCGTTTGTGCTGTTCACGTCGTTCTACGCGCTCGACCACGCGTACAAGCGCCTGGAGGGGGAACTGCGGCAGGCCGGCATTACGCCGCTGCGCCAGGGCGACGCGGGCCGGAGCCAGTTGCTCGACCGCTTCCGGGCCGATACCGCGAGCGTGCTGTTCGCGACGGACAGCTTCTGGGAAGGGGTGGACGTTGCCGGGGATTCGCTGCAGTGTGTTATACTCCCGAAATTGCCTTTTCGCGTGCCCACGGAGCCCATCCAGCAGGCCCGCGCCGAGGCCATCGACGCCCGGAACGGCAACGCGTTCATGGCCTATTCGGTGCCCCAGGCGGTCATCAAGTTCCGGCAGGGTTTCGGCCGCCTGATACGGCGGCGATCGGATCGCGGGGCCGTGGTGGTGCTCGACCAGCGGGTGCTTACGAAGCGCTACGGCCGGGTCTTTCTGGAATCCCTCCCGCCGATGCAGATTATCCGCGGGGACCGTGACGCGGTGTTCGAGGCCATGGCGCAGTTCTTTCATCCCGCGGATGGGGAGTAACGCATGAATCCGGCATCTGAAGCTGTATGTGGCGGGGCCGTGGGACGCCCCGCGGCGGACCGGCGCGCATGACGCCCGAGCACGCGAAGCCCACGATTGAGGCGCAGGACGCCCACTTGCGGCCCTATGGGGTTGGCGGGGACTATATTGGATCCCGCCGGGCGCGACGATCGTTTCGCCTGCTGGTGATCGCGGCCCTCGGGTTTACGCTGGCGCTCTATTTCGTGGAGCGCTACATGCGCTACGACCTGAACGAGGTGCAGTACCGCATGGCGCTCACGCTCGAGGACGATTCGCAGCGGGCGATCCTGCGGAACGTGGTGCGGCGGAACGCCGAGCAAAGCGAGGCCCCAACGGCGCGCTATGTCGAAGCCCTTGCGGCCATCGAAGAAGACGATGTAGTCCTGGATCGCTTTGCGGAAGCGGTGAAGCTGGCCCCGGACAAGGGATCGCTGCTGATCGTTTATGGCTGCCGGCTGTTCCGCCACGGGCAGTACCGGGAAGCCCGCCAGGTATTCCGCGAGGCCACTCTGAAGACCACCCGCAACGCGCTGCCGAAGTACCTTCAGGCGGCGGCGCAGGCGGCATCGTCCACGGCGGAGGAGGACTTTCGCACCGCGGCCGCGCTGGTTGGCCGCACGAACGACAGCGGCGAGCCGGTGCTTTTTCCGCAACCCCCATGGCACGACAGCCTCCCGCGCGACGGCCACTGGTACGCATCGCTGCGGCGGAAACTGGCCGAACGCTGCTGTGAGCCGCTGTACAACTACAAGAACACCCTCATACGCCGCGCGCGGGAGCAGGCCGGCGGGGGCGACCCGGTGACCTGGGATGCGTGGCTTGTGCAGCTGCAACACCTCGGCGAGCGGCTCCTGGGCAACGCCGGCAGCGAGCGCGAGAACGTGGGGTCCGGCCAGGCGATCTATGGCCTCCAGATTCAGAAAGACGCGATCGCGGCCCGCATTCACCTGGCCGAAGCGGCCGGTGCGGCGGCGGATGCGCCGTTAATCGAGCGCCAGGTGCGCGTGGAGGAAGCGCTTGGGCGTCTACAGGCCTTCGAGGAGTATCGCGAGAACTCCGTCAATGAAGCGCGCGCGCGCCTTCGCCAGCCGGTGCGGCTCGCGTTGCACGCGCTGGCCGCGCTCTGGGGGGCGTGGTTCTTCTGGTGGGCCGTTGGGGGCGTGGTCCACACCGATCGCAACTCCCGGGCGCTGACCTGTCCGAGGGCCTCGCTGGGCGTTCTCGCGGCCTGGTATTCGATGGTTCTCCTGCTGTTGATTCTCTGTTCCGCCGGCGCCGCGGCGTCCTCGGGACTGATGGCGGCGCTTGGCGGGGTCTGGTACCTCCTGATCGCGGCGATCATGTTGTTTTCGCTAGCCTACCCGGCCGCGACACTGCCTCGGGCGCATGCCGCGTGCCTGGCGCTGGCCTCCGAGGCCGGATACCCGGAGCGTCTGATCGAGGCCCGCGCCTGCCGCCGCCGGGCGTATGTCTCTCTGACCGGGCGCCTGAGTTTTCGCGCGCTTGGCGGAGCGCTCATCTGCCTATGCGCCTGGTTCATCGGGCACCGGATATTCACGGGACTGTACCCGACGGACATCAAACTGCTGCTGCCGTCGCTGGATGCCGAGGAGTATCAGCTTCTTTCGGAGGTTTGGAATCTGCTTGAACTCTGAGGCGGTGGAGGTGATCCCCGGGTATCCCGGTGGCGGCGTTGAAGCGAGAAAAGAGTGATAATCGCCACCGATGAGTTGACAGGTTTGCAGATAGCGCGATATAATCATTCTGAATAAGATTAAACTGAGAATTGTGCGTGGCTGCCTCTTCTTGTATACCGATTTTCCCTCGCCTGATTGCAACGGTGGGCCGACGCGTTCAATCAAGGAGTGCTTCTTGTGAGTGATCGTGAACAGAAAGCCTTTACCACGTTCGAGGCAGCAAAAATCTGCCATGTGACGCACCACAGCATTAAGAACTGGATCAAGCAGGGCCTGATCAAGGCCTCGCGAACGCCGGGGGGCCACTACCGCATCCTGGAGGACGATCTGGACCGATTCCGCGAGAAATACGACATGTTTCCGCGGGAGAAGGGCCCGTCGCAGCGGCGGGTGATGATTGTGGACGACGATCCGGACGCGCTGGCGCTGATGGAGAACATCCTGACGGACGACGGGTTTGAGCTGGTGAAGGTGAGCAATGCCACGGAAGTGGGCCTGAAGGCGGCGCAGATGGGACCGGATTTGATTCTCCTGGACTTTCTGATGCCGGAGATCAATGGATTTGAAGTCTGCAAGGCGTTGCGTGACAACGAGTTGACGCGCAGTATCCCGATCATGGCGGTCACCTGCCTCACGAAAGAGCAGGATATCGAGCGGATCTTTGAGTGCGGAGCGGACGAGTACCTGGCCAAGCCGTTCCGGGTGGATCACCTGCTCGAAAAGGTGCGTGATTTGATTGGGCGCGGCCGCGCCAGCGAGTAACGCCGCCAGGCTCCGGGGCGCGCGGCGGGCGCTTGCGTTGCCACGGCGGGATCGGTGAGAATCGATGCGACGAAAACGCAGCGTAACCCCAGGACGCGAGTAGTCTTGCCGATTTTCAAGCGACAGTCCCGAGGCGGCATTGAGCGCAAGTTCATCACATCGATCGTCTGGGTCGGTGTGATTCCCATGGTGCTGGCGCTCGCCAGCGGCTATGTGCTCGCCCGCGAGAATCAGAAGAACGCGGTCCGCCGCAATCTGGAGACGGCGTCGCGCCTGAAGGCGGAAAGTGTGCGCCTGACGCTGCATACGCGCCTGCAGCGGACGCGCCTGGCGGCGCACGATCCCGAATTGGCCCGCGCCCTGGCCCTGGCATCTGATCCGCAGGCCCGGAATCAACTCGGCGATGTGCTATCGCGCCTGAAGGCGTCGGTTTCCGCCGAAGGGGGGCTGCGCTCCGATTTCGCCGCCTACACCCGCACCGGCGAATTTATTGCGAGCACCCGCGCGAACGCCCGCCACCAAAATCATCCGGAATGGGAAGCCGGGCTCACCGATGCCCAGCCCGCCGGATTCGATTACGAGCAGCACATACTCCGGATCGCCGCGCCCGTGCGCGAACCAGGCGCCGTGCGCCCGCTGGGCTTTCTCGTCGAGGATCAGGATGTGCGCGATGCGCTGCGCATTTTGCTTCACGAGTTTGGCCCAAGGGAGAGCGCCGGAGACGAAACGGAACACTACGAGGTGCTGGCCCGGGATCCGGCGGGGGAGTACAGGAGCTATTACATCGCGGAACAGCGTGATACGCGTGATCCGAGCACGCTGTCGCGCCTCGCGGACCGTGAACTGGCGCGGCAGTTGAACGCGTTTCCGCGGCTGGAGTCCGGCGCGTTGATCATCAATGATTTCGCGGGCCCGGCGGGGGCGATTCCGGCGGTGGTGGCGTACCACCGTATCCACGAAAACTATCCGATCTATCTCGTCGCGTACCGATCAGCCTTTGACGTGTACGAGAGCATTAACGTGGCCGCGTTGCTGACGCTGGTGCTTTCGAGCCTGATCATCGGCCTGTTCTGCGTTATTGCGTACCGCAACGTGCACAACAATGTTATCCGCCCGGTTTCGCTCCTGAACGAGGGCGCCCAGATTATCCGGCAGGGCGATCTGGAGCTGAAGCTCGTGATTGGGACGGGGGACGAGATCGAAGAGCTTGCGATGTCGTTCAACAAGATGGCGAGTGCGCTGCGGACGAACATCAACCAGCTTGAGGAGTCGGAGGAGCGCTACCGCAACCTGATCACCTCGATGCGGGACGGCATCTACCAGACGAACACGGAGGGGAACATCACGCTGATCAACCCGGCGGGGGTTCATATTCTGGGCCACAAGAGCGCGCCGGCGGTGGTGGGCAGCAATATTCGGGTGCTCTTCCTGGATCGCCTGGACTACGCCCGGGTGACGCGTGAGCTGGAGCGCCACCGCTTTGTGGAGCGCATGCGGGTGTGGATGAAGCGGGCCGATGAACGGACGATTTGCGTGGAGCTTGCGGCGAACCAGGTGTATGACGAGAACGGGGCCTTTGTGGGGATCGAGGGCACGTTCCGGGACGTAACGCAGAACGTGGTGCTGGAGCAGGAGGCGCGGGAGCGATCCGAGCGCATCGCGGCGATCAACCAGATCGCGAACACGATTAATTCGAGCCTGGAGGCCGGACGGGTCTACGAAAGCATCGTGGTCGAAGTGCGCAAGCTCATCAATTTCGACTATGCCGAGGTGGTGCTGTTCAGTTCGGAGGACGATTCGATGGAGCGCCACCAGCTCTGGCCGGAAGCGGCCGGGGGGGGCGCCTCGGCGGATTATGCCGGCGTGGAGCCCCAGTCGGCGCTCTGGGTCGCGCGCGAGAAGAAGGTTCTATGCCTGGACGATCTGCGCGCGGGCACGTCGCCCTTCGAGCGCGAATTTCCGAAGGAAATCCGCAGTTGCCTGTGCCTTCCGCTGTATGCGACCGAGCGGATCATTGGCACCTTGAAACTGGGGGCGCGCGAGGTGGGCGCCTTCGGGAAACACGAAATCGAGATTTCCGAGCAGATGACGCCGCACGTGGCTGTGGCCATCCGGAACGCGCAGTTGCTCGAGAATCTCCAGCATTCGCTCGAAGAGGTGACGCTGGCCCGCGAACGCCTCCACGAGATGAACGACGAGCTGAAGACCCTGGACGAACTCAAGACGAACCTGCTCTCGAATGTCTCGCACGAGCTGCGCACGCCGCTGGTGGCCGTGATGGGCTACACCGATATGATCCTCAACGGGAAGGTGGGGCCGATTAACGATGTGCAGACGGAGTACCTGGGCATCAGCCTGCGCAATATCGAAAAGCTGGTGACGCTGATCGAGAATCTGCTCGACTTCTCCCGCCTGCACCGGGGGGCGGAGGAGCTGGTGTTTGACACGTTTGACATGGTGGACTGCGCGCGCACGAGCATGCAGATTATCAAGCCCGTGTCCGACAGCCGGGACATCCGTCTGGATCTCGTCGCGGAGGAGCAGCCGGTGCTGGTGGAGGGGGACAAAGGGAAGCTGGGCCAGGTATTCAACAACCTGCTGTCCAATGCGGTGAAATTCAATGACGCGGGGGGCACGGTTACGGTGTCGATCCGCATTGACGGGAGCCAGGTGACGGTTTCCGTGTCCGACACGGGGATCGGGATTCCGGGGGAGGCGCTGGACAAGATATTCACCCGCTTCTACCAGTACGACGCGTCTTCCACGCGGAAATACGGGGGCACGGGGATCGGCCTGGCCATCGCCCAGGACATCATGCGCCTGCACGGGAGCCGGATTACCGTGACGAGCGAG
This sequence comes from Candidatus Hydrogenedentota bacterium, assembly GCA_019637335.1. NCBI lineage: Bacteria > Pseudomonadati > Candidatus Hydrogenedentota > Candidatus Hydrogenedentota bacterium. The sequence goes on from JAHBVV010000036.1 coordinate 25,721, forward strand.
GTGGGGAAAGGGGCGACGTTTACGTTCAGCCTTCCGCTGAGCATGGCGCAGGACCCGGATCGCGCGAGCGCGGGCCCGAATCCGCCGCTGCCAACGGAAACGCATCTGCTGGTGGAACTGGTCACGCAGGACCGCGCGCTGAGCGCGCAGATCCGGAATCTGCTCCTTTCGGAGGGGATGGACGTAATCCACGCGGCCTATCCGTCGGTGGCGCGATCGCTTGCGGAAAAGTACAGTCCGGATGTGCTGCTGGTGGACACGGAAGCGGGTCCGCTGGGCACGGTGGTGGTCGAGGAAATCCTGAAGGATCCGTCTTCGATCCCGGTTCCGATCATCCTGCTGACAAACGACGAGGACCTGTACGAGAAGTACGAATCGCAGGTGGCGGCGCGTATACGGCGGGGATTCCGAAAAAGCACGCTGCTGAGCGGCATCCACTACGCGCTTAGCCACGGCGTATCGGGCTTTGAGGAACTGGGCGACAAGGTGCTCTGTGTCGACGACGACGAAGAGATCGGGATTTTCATAGCCCGCTGTCTGGAAAACGAGGGCTTCGAAACGGAACAGTGCAAATCGGGCGAGGAAGCGCTGGAACGGGTGGCGAATGGGGATTTCTGGCTGGTGCTGCTGGATATTGCGATGCCCGGGATGGACGGCTGGGAGACGTGCCGCCGGATTAAATCGAATTCCGCCATCTCGGGAATAAAGATCTATATGGTTACGGCCAAGCCGATCGACAAGAGCCTGGCGCAGTTGCACGAGTGCGGCGCGGACGGCTATCTCATGAAACCCTTCAAGGCCGATGATTTGGTGGGGCTGGTGCAGAGTTACCGCCCGCGGAAGCGCGCGGTTGGGCCGGCGGAATCCGGCTGAACGCCCCGACACACTGGCCAACGAACGAACAGGAGAATCGAAATGAGTCTGGCATTACTATGCGTGGTGAGCGCGGCCCTTTCGGCCTCGCCGCTCCTGGTGGAAACGGATGATTTGGCGGGAATCGCGTCCGCGCTCGTGGTGGACGTTCGCGATGCGGACGCCTTCGCCGCAGGCCACATACCGGGTGCGGCGCACCTGGATTACGAGCAGTTGTCGGAGAATCGGGATGGGGTCAATGGACTGCTGAAGCCCATGGATGCCTTAATTCCGATCCTGGCCGACGCCGGGTTGGATCCCGAGCGAACCATCGTGGTCTACGGCGCCATGGACGGCGCCACGAGCGTGGTTCCCGCGACGCGGGTATTCTGGGTACTCGAGTACCTCGGCTATCGGGATGTCCGGCTGCTCAATGGGGGGCTGGCCAAGTGGCGGGCGGAAGAGCGGCCGCTGGAGACCGGCGCGAGCCAGGCGTCTCCGATTGTCCCGGAGCGCCTTTCTACCCTTGCCCCGCGCGAAGCGCTGTATGCGACCCGCGAAGAAGTGCTGGACGCGCAACGGACGAAGCAGGGGCTCCTTGTTGATCTTCGCGGCAAGAGCGATTTTACGGGCGAGACGAAATCGGGTTCCGCGCCGAAAGCGGGGCACATCACGGGGGCGAAGAACCTTCCGGGATCCGAATTCCTGGAGGAACCGTATTTCACGTTCAAGGCGCCCGAGCAGATTCGCGCACTGGTGGCCGCGGCGTCACCGGAGGCGAATCAACCAGTTATTACGTATTGCAATACCGGGCGCATCGCCACGGTCGGCTACGTGGCGTACCGTATCGCGGGGTTTGAGGATGTGTCGCTGTATGATGGATCGATGTCGGAGTGGGGCTTGCATGCGGAGTGCCCTATGTCCACCGGCCCGCAGAGTTAACTGCGCGCCGTGGCGTTTTCAGGAAGGAATGAGACCATGAAGTACAGGCGATTCGGCAAGACCGAACTGCGGATACCCGTGATCAGTTGCGGGGGCATGCGCTACCAGCAGTCCTGGAAGGACAGCGAGCGCCACCTGATCACCGAAGAGAGCCAGCGCGGCCTCGAGGCGTGCATCCGGCGCGCAGTGGAGCTTGGCATAAACCACATTGAAACCGCGCGGGGTTACGGAACAAGCGAATACCAACTGGGCAAGATCCTCCCGACATTCAAGCGCGACGAACTTATCGTGCAGACCAAAGTCGGCCCGGACGCGGATGTGGCGAAGTTCCGGGCGGATTTTGAGGCGTCGATGGATGCGCTCCGGCTGGACTATGTGGATATTTTTTCGTTCCATGGCGTCAATACGGACGCGTGCCTGGAGAACACGAAGAAGTGCATGGATACCGCGCTCCAGTGGAAGAAGGAGGGGCGGATCCGGGATATCGGGTTTTCCACGCACGGGCCCACGCGGGTTCTGGTGGAAGCCATACAGACCGATATGTTTGAGCATATCAACCTGCACTGGTATTACATCTTTCAGAACAACTGGCCGGCGATTGAGGAGGCCACAAAGCGCGACATGGGCGTGTTCATAATCTCGCCCAATGACAAAGGCGGTCTGCTGTATAAGCCGAGCGAGAAGCTGGTCGAACTCTGCAAGCCGCTGCACCCGATGGTCTTCAACGGGCTATTCTGTCTTTCGCGCCCGGAAGTGCACACGCTGAGCTGCGGGGTTTCCAAGCCGGAGGACTTCGACATCCATATGGAAACCGTGCGCCTTATGGACAATGCCGCGGAGTTGATCGCGCCGATCGAAGCGCGGCTTCGGGACGCGCTGGTGGGCGCGCTGGGCGAGGAGTGGGTGCGTAGCTGGGAGGAAGGGCTGCCGGACTGGGACGAGACCCCCGGGGACGTCAACATGCCCGTCATCCTCCGGCTGTGGAACTACGCGAAGGCGTTTGACATGGTGGAGTACGGCAAGATGCGGTACGGCCTCCTCGGCAATGGCGGGCACTGGTTCCCGGGGAAGAAGGCGGAGGCGCTCGATGTGGAGGCGGTCAAGGCCACCGTGGCGGGCCATCCCTTCGCGGGCGTGATACCCGAGCGGATCCAGCAGGCGCACGAGATGCTCAAGGGGGAGGAGAAGAAGCGTTTGCAGGAGTAATGCAATCCGGCTCATATCCGCGCGGGCGCGGCGCCTTACCTGTCAAACCAGACCTTGCGGCCGAGGCTCCACTGAAAATTATTTTAGTCTCCTGACACATCCTGTCAGGAGGCCGGTGCTACACTTGCGCCATCACTGAACGGGCAGCAGCCCCCAATCAACGATGGAGAAAGCACCATGAACCCCGATCCCCTGATTACCCAACTGAAAGCCGTCAAGGAGTACTTCGACCGCTCTACCCGTAACCTCGCCGAGGAGCACGCGAACTTCCGGCCTACCCCCGAGATGATGACCGCCGCGCAGCAGGTCGCCCACGTCGCGCAGACCTTCGACTGGTTCATCGAAGGAGCGTTTCATCGGCCAGACGGCTTCGACATGGACTTCGACAAGCACATGGAGGCCATCAACGCCGTCACGTCGCTCGCGGACGCCCGCGCCTGGTGGGAATCCTCCTTCAAGCGGGCGATCGAGGAAATCGCCGCGAAATCCGAGGCCGAACTCGACGCGCCGCTTCCCCCCGGCCCCGTCATGGGCGGCAGCCCGAGGTGGGCCATCGTGGGCGCGCTCGACGACCACACCGCGCATCACCGGGGCGCGCTCTCCGTCTATGCGCGCCTCAATGGGATCGTGCCGCCCATGCCCTACATGGACATGTGATCCCGATACACCGGCGCATTCCCGGCTGGCCTCGCCCGGGCCAGCCGGGAAGCCGCATCGCCCGCCCGGGAATGCTATAATAATCCCAGCTTCCACGATGAGGGTCCGATGTTCCGCCGACGCGCCGAAAAGCTGTTTCTGTACACGCTCCCGCTCCTGTTCTTCGCGTGCCTGCCCGCCGAAGCGGGGGAGACCGACCAATACCTCACCTGGACCGTCGAGCTGGAAGATTCCGCGCCCGCCCTCAACGCCTATCTGGACCGCGAGATCCGCGCCTTTGTCGAGAAAATGAACCGGCGCAACGACAAGGTCGACGATCCCGCGGCGTTCACCGCCGCGTGTTTTCAGCATCTCTTTGGCGGGCTCTTCGCGTCCCGGCTCCGCAACTGGCTCAAGAATGCGGAAGAGGTTGACCGTTTCCCTTCCGACGGCCTGTCGGACTGGGAATACCAGCGCATGAGCGTGCTCCGCGAGCCCGCCTTCCCGTTCATCCTGCCCATGGCCCAGACCATTCGCGTGGGCGACGTCTACCTGGGTATCGACAAGATCGGGCACATGTTCGGATTCGGGCGGCGCTACGTGCAGCGCTACCACCGCCACCGGGACGCCGGAGAGGCCCACGACGAGGCCCTCGATCGCGTGCTGGCGTGGGGGCTGCGCCAGGAACTCACCCTGGTCGGGAAACTGGTCGACGGCATCTTCTCCCACGCCGACCTGGAGGCCAACTACCAGGGGTTTCGCCTCGCCCGCGTCCTCTACCACGGGCCGGACGCGCTCTTCTATCGCGATGGCGATGCGTGGCGCTACCGGGGCGGACTCGATATCCGCGACTTCGTCACGCCCGATATGGACGAATCCTACAACACCAATGATTACGCCGGCTGGCGCGCCCGCCTCGTCACCCCCATCGTCGAGGAACGCTACGCCCCGCTGGAAGAGACGGATGCCGTGCGGGACCGGTTCAGGCGCTACGCGCGCGACTACGCTCCGAGCCGGTCCAAGCGCTTCGTCGACGCCTGGTTTGAACGCGACCGCGATGACAGCGGGGCCCTCGCGCGCAAGTGACGGCCACCGCGCCGCGAACCCACGGAGCTACCATGAACGCCCTTCCCGAGAACCATGTCCAGATCGACGGTATCCTGGTGGATGTTCCGGCCCTCATGAAGCTCAAGCACTACTGCGACCCCATGCTCTGCCGGAACAAGCGCTACTGTTGCGCGAGCTACGAGATCACGATCGACCGGGCCGATATGCGCCGCGCGATCGGATTGATGCCGTCCGCCGCCGCGTTTGCGCCCGAGGTGGGGGAGGGGCGCGACCACGAGAATCCCTTCGAGAAAATCGAAACCGGCCGCTGGGCCATCGATTGTGATGACGAGACCGAGGCCTGCGCCTTTTCCTTTCGCGACAAGCAAGGCTGCGGCTGGTGTTCCCTCCACGCCGCCGCGCTCGAACTGGGCCTCGACCCCTACCAGCAGAAGCCACAATCCTGCACCATGTGGCCCCTCGCGCTCTCCGAAGGCGATCCGCCCGTGCTGTCCATTCAGGATGACGTGTACACCTTCCCCTGCGCCTGGAAACGGCGCGGCAAACCCAAAGGCCTGTACCCCGACATCGCGGACAACGTGAAAGCCATCTTCGGCGAGGCCTTCCTCGAAAAACTCAACCACGCCATCGCCCGAGATGCATAGCCAAAGCCAAATGCCTCAGAACGTGGCCCACCGGTCCCCGACCGCCGTGCCCGGCGCCGCCACAGACGCCACAGTCGCCGCTGCTGTCCCTGTAGTCCCTGCCAAACCCAACTCCATCACCCACAGGAGCCACCCATGACCCCCTACCTTATTGGCGTCGAAATCGGCGGCACCAAACTCCAGGTCGCCCTGGGAGATCGCGACGGCCACATTTTCGCCCGCGAGCGCGGCGATGTCGACCCCCGGCGCGGCGCCGAAGGCATTCTGGACTGGCTCGACGCCGCCACCCGAAAGATCATCGAAGGCTGCCCGCGCGATGGCCACCCCGGCGCCATTGGCATTGGATTCGGCGGCCCCGTCGACTCCGCCACCGGCCAGGTGCTCGTCTCCCACCAGATCGAGGGGTGGGAGGGCGTCCACCTCAAAACCTGGTTCGAAGACCGCTTCAAGCTTCCAGCGTGCGTCGAGAACGACGCCAACGCCGCGGGCTGGGCTGAATACTGCCTCGGCGCCGGCAAGGGAACCCGCTGCTTTGTGTACTGCAACATCGGCAGCGGTATCGGCGGCGCCCTCGTGGTGAATGGGCAACTCTACAACGGGCAAGGGCTCGGCGCCTGCGAAATCGGCCACACCTACGTGCCCGACTGGACCGCCGACGTCCCCGGGGCCGCCGACAAGCTGGAGCACCTCTGCTCCGGCTGGTCCATCACCCGACGGATACAATCCTGGAGCGATCTCGATCCCGACTCGATACTCGAGCGCCTCGCGGGGGGCGACGCCCGCGCCCTTACCTGCCCCATCCTCGCCGAGGCCGCCCGCCAGGGGGATTCCCGCGCGCTTGCGGAGATCGGCGCCGTCGCCAACGCGGTCGGGCGCGCCCTCAGCAACGTCGTCACCCTGCTGCACCCCGAACGCATCGCGCTTGGCGGCGGCGTCGCGCTCATGGGGGACGTCCTCCTGAAGCCGCTCGCCGCCAGCATCGACCAGCACGCCTTCGGCCCCTACCGCGGCCGCTACCAGCTCGTTCCCTGCGCGCTCGAGGAAGACGTCGTCACCGCCGGCGCACTCCTGCTCGCGCGCGATCTCCTCGATCCGCCCGCGCAACCGTAGCCCGCACCCGCGCCAAGGGCCATCCAAAAGAAAACCGCCCAAGGGGCGCTTGCGCAAACCCTTGGGCGGTGGAATGTTACATGGTGGAGCTGAGGGGGATCGAACCCCTGGCCTCCGCATTGCGAACGCGGCGCTCTACCAACTGAGCTACAGCCCCGTAACAAGGCGCAAAGAATAGCAAATACGCGGGCGCGTATGCAAGCATTGGGCGCTGTTTTTTGTTTGAATCTCCAGGCGGCCGGTGCGGCGATTTCAACCTACATATTCGGGATGTTCCGCCCGATCAGGGTAAGGAATTCCTGCCGGGTAATGGGTTCATCCCGGAAGCTCCCGAGCACGGACGAAGTCGTCATCACCGAGTTCTGCTTTTGGACGCCTCGCATCATGCTGCACAGGTGCTGGCACTCAACCACAACCCCCACGCCCTCGGCCTGGGTCTGCCGCATGATCTCCTCGGCGATCTGCGCGGTGAGGCGCTCCTGAATCTGGAAGCGCCGCGCGTAGAAGTCCACGATACGCGCCAGCTTGCTCAGACCGATCACCTTTTTCTCCGCAATGTAGCCCACGTGGCAGCGGCCGAAGAACGGAAGCATGTGGTGTTCGCAGAGGCTGTAGATCTCGATATCCCGGCTGATGATCATGTTGTTGGATTCAGCCTCGAATATCGCCTCGTTCACGATCGCGTTGATATCCTCCCGGTAGCCCGACGTCAGGAATTCATAGGCCTGGGCCACCCGGTGGGGGGTCTTCAGGATCCCCTCGCGGTCAGGGTCTTCCCCCAGCTCCACCAGGAGCTCACGCACCAGCGCGGCGATTCGGTCTCGGTTCATTTCAGCAGGGTCTCCTTGAGGCGGCGCGTAAACTCGGGCTCGGGTTTCAGGGCGGCTATCGCGCCCGGGTCGGCTGATTCATTGAGGGGCTCGGACTGCCCCGGGAGTACAAGTGCTGGCGCGAGTTCCAGCAGGCCCGCCGCAAGAAAGGGGCGGGTCAGGATATCCGGATCCGGAATTTCCAGGCCGCCCGTTCGGATTATCGCATCGCCAAACAATAGTATATCCAGGTCGAGCGTGCGAGCCGCATACCGATCTTCGGTGCGGATGCGGCCCGCCGCCCGTTCGATGGCATGCAACAACTCCTGGAGGCGGCCCGGCAGTAGATCCGTTTCCACCGAAAGCACGCCGTTCAGGTAGTCCGGCTGTTCCGGGCGGTCTATCGCCGGCGTGCGGTAGAACGTCGACACGCCCGTAATCGCGGTGCTCTTGCCCAGCAGCGCGAGCGACGACAGGAGGTTCGTTTCCGGATCGATATTCGACCCCGCGCCAATGAAAACAATCGTATACATGGCGTTCCTCAGGAGGCGGCATCGGCCCGGGTGCGCGCAATCTCCACCGCCACGCTCCGGGCGAAGCGAAGGGCCCCGGGCTTGTCCACGGTCACCTGCGCCAGCGCCACGCCGGGCGGCTCCAGGCAGATGCGGGCCACTTCCTCGGCGAGCTTCTCAATGAGGAAAAACTCCGAGGATTCCACCATCGCCACAATCTTCTTCTTGATGGCCTTGTAGTCCACCGTATCCTCGATGCGGTCCGATGCGCATGCCTGGCGCAGATCGCAGCGCAGCACGACATTGATGATAACGTCCTGCCGGTGGGTGCGTTCTTCGGGGTATATGCCCACAATACAGCGGAGTAGCAGGTCCCGGATATAAATCTTGTCCAAGCGATTACCCATACATGCACCCCCGCAGGTTTCGGCCCCCGTCCACATAGATAACCTGGCCCGTCACGAAACTATTCCGGAGCAGGAACAATACGGACTCCGCCACCTGATCCGCGCTGCCATAGGTCTGCAACGCATTCGTGTGCTTGAGGCCCTCCAGGTAGGACGTATCCTTGCCTTCCGGCGGAAGCACCAGGCCCGGCGCGACGCCATTCACCCGCACCTGCGGCGCATACTCCACCGCCATCATCCGCGTCAGGTCGTGCAGCATTTTCTTGCTGAGGTGGTACGGCACGTGTTTGCGGTCGTAATCCCGCACCATCGTATCCAGAAAATTGATCACCGCCCCCGCGCGCCGGGCCTGCGCCAGCCGCCGCGCGAGCAGCGCCGGGGCCAGCGTATTGACCTGGATGTTCGGCAGCAGGGTGTCGCCGGAGAGTTCATCCAACGCGCCCTCGGGAAAGATCGAGGCGCTGTTGATCAGAAAATCGATCTCGCCCGCATGTGAAACCGCGGCGTCCCAGACGGTGTCCACGGCGGCAGGGTCCGCCAGGTCCCCCTGAACGCACCACGCGCGGACCCCGGAGCCCTTCAGATCCTCCGCCGTCGCCAAGGCCTCGCGTTCCGAAGATCGGTAGTGCAGAACGCAGTGCACCCCCGCGCGGGCGAGCGCCCCGGCCGTGGCGGCGCCGAGCCGTTTTGCGCCACCGGTAATCAGGGCAGTTTTTCCAGCAAGATCGAGCAATCCGGGCAACAGTACACTCCGGTACAGCGCGGCTTTCCCGGCCGCGGCGTGGAAGCGGAATCAGTTTTCGGGGTAGGGGGGAACCTGCTGGACGCCTTCGAGCACATCGGCGGCCGGCAGGATGATCGGCATTACATTATTCCGGCGCGCCCCCGCCGAGGCCTCCGCGCTGATCGCGCGCAACACGAACACGCCCACCAGTTTGCCGTCCAGCCGGAACACCGGGCTGCCCTGGGTCGTGCTGGTGGGGTCATTGCCCGGGATGTAGTAGCGCCGGGGCCGTTCCACGACCGCGTCGATGTACTCAAATGAGGCCGAGAACACGCGGTTGGCCACGCGCCCGAGCCGGTTCAGCGTAACCACGCGATCCAGCAGCTGCACTTCGCCGTTCTCTTCCAGGCTCACATGCGCCATCGGGGCTTCGGGCTTCTTCAGCGGGCGAATGAAGGCCAGGTCAAGCTCCACATCGCGAATAACCACTTCCGCCGGGATCTCGGTGTTATCGTGCATCAGCATTTTCAGATCGTTGATCTGGCTGTCCATCCTGAAATCCTGGCCGCCGCCCATCATCGTCTTGTAGATGCTGCTCGGATCCGTCGACGAAAGCGCAAGCACGGTGAGGCCGTCCGGGCTGATCACCGTGCCCGTGGCTTCCTCTTTCGACTCGTTTTCGTTCGTGCTGCCGCCGAACGAGGAGGATATCTTTACCACCATCTGCACCGTCACCACCGCCGCCCGATGGTTCTCCAGAATGGCGCGCCCGGCCGCGGCGTCCTCGCTGGCCAGCGCGGGCCGCGCCAGCAGCGCCAGCAGGCCCAGCGCCAAAACGGTAGCGGTGCGGTTTTTTGCTCGCATGGGTTCTTCCTCTTTCGGTTCGGGTCGCAATGCAGCCAGGAACGCGGTCCGGTCTAGGACGCCGGGTTCCACTGCGGTTCAATTTCGATGAACAAGGTGTGAATGCCGCGCAGGACCTTGAATACCACCGTGTCCGGTTTCGCCTCTTCCACCGCCTCCAGCACCGCCCGAACCGCCTCCACATCGGCCGCCGGCTGTCCGTCGATCGAGAGCAGCAGGTCGCCAACCGAGAGCTGGCCCAGCGCGGCCCAGCCGCCCGATTTCACTTCGTCGACCAACACCCCCACCTGATCGGTCCTCCAGCTTTCCTGCGCCTTGTCGAAGAACGTGATGTCCCGAACGGTGAACTCGAAGGCCTCGTTCCGGTACTTCTTCATTTCGCGGTCGAGCTTGGGGGCCAGCACGAGTTCCACGGGCAACGAGAGCTGTTCGCCGCCGCGCCGAACGCGCAGCGATATCGTGTCCCCGCTCCGATATTGCCGGATCAGGGTCGGCAATTCCTCGTAATGCTCCAGGGCCGACGCCGTAAGCGGCTGGTCGTCCACCGCCAGGATGAGATCGCCGACCAGCAGGCCGGCGGATTCCGCCGTGCTGTCGTTGTACACGTGCGTCACCCGAAATCCCTTCAGATCATCGCCGCCAAGCAGGCGCGCGATGTCCCGCGTGATCACCTGCGCTTCCACCGGAAGCCACGCCTTCTTCACTTCCAGCCCGGGATCCTGCAATTCCGTGATGCCCACTTCGATCACGGTAAGGTACTGGCCGTTCTTGCGCTCGAAATTCGTCAAGGTCGGCGTCGGCCCACTCGCGCCCTCGGTGACTTTCTCGGTCAACGCCACCAGGTCCGAAACATTCTTAATCGGCTCGCCGCCCACCGACACAATGACGTCGTTGCGCTGGATTTGGGGCTTCGACGCGCCCGCGGGGCCGCCGGGGCGCACCGAGGTCACCAGCACGCCGTCCGTCGTGTCCCGCTTCAATTCCTTCGAAATACCGATCGAAAGGTCGCGCACCGTCAGGCCCCAGGGCTTCAATTCCACCTGGTCCGGCAGCATGGGCTCCCGCTCGATCGGCGTGATGTTAATGTCCAGCTCGGATCCGCCCCGCAGCACCCGCGCCACCACGGGCTGGCCGATCGGCAGGTCCGCGACGAGCTGATTAAAGTCGGGCAGTTGTTCCGCAAATCGAACATCGATTGCGACGCCGTTGAGCGAAACCAGCAAATCGCCCGCCTGAAGTCCGGCGGACGTTGCGGGCGAATCCTTCAATACGCCGCTCACCAGCACGCCGCGATCATGGCCGCTTCCCTTGAGACGCGGCTGCGCATCCAACCCCAGCCATGCGCGAACGACCTTGCCCTCCGCGATCAGCTTGGCCGCGACCTCTTTTGCCAGGTTTCCCGGAATGGCGCCGCCCAGGCCCATGCCGATTTCGTTAATGCCGATGATCTCGCCGTCCAGATTCACCAGCGGGCCGCCGGAATTGCCCGGGTAGATCGCCGCGTCGTGCCCCAGCCAGCGCACCAGCGCGCCCACGTCCTCGCCGTCCATTTCCATGCCGCCCCAGCGCCGCACGGAATCCGGCATGATCATTTCGGTGTTGCTGATGATACCCAGCGTTACCGATTGCGACAGGGCGCGCGGGCTGCCCATGGCCAGCACCTGATCGCCCACCTGCACGGCGCTGGAATCGCCAAAGGCCACGGTCGGGAACTCCCGGGGGGCCGCCGGCCGCAATTTGATGATCGCCAGGTCGGTCAGCGGGTCCTTGCCCACCAGATCCGCATCCATCTCCGTCTTGTCTGAGAAAATGCACTTAATCCGGGCCGCATGCCCCGCCACGTGGTGGTTCGTGATGACATGCCCTTCCGGCGTAATCACCACGCCGCTGCCGGAGATCTCATACTTGTTCTCCCGGCCCTCGCGATAATAGGTTTCCACCACGTGGATCTGGACCAGCGCCGGCTTCACCTTCGAAATCGCGCGATCCACCGCCGCACGCAAGGCGCTCGGCGGCGTATCCGCGGGGGCTACCGAACAAATCAGGGCCGCCAATACGACAAATCCGGTATACACGTGTTGAGTCTTCATGAATGATCCTAGCGTGGTTCCGCCAATTCTTGTGATCCGGACCCTGGGCTGCCGCCGCGCCTTACACCATGCCCGACCGTTGCCCGGCATCGGGTCATCGGTGTTCTATTCGCCCGAGAAGAGATTCTATGTAACGCCGTGCGCCGGCGGCAATACGGCGCTACGGGCGCCGGCCGGATGTCCCTGCATACTACCATACCCGCCCCCCGCGCTCAACGCCCCGAAGCGCCGTCAAGATATCGCGCCACGAACGGTGGCTGCGGCGTTTCATAGTGCCGCGGCTCGCCGCTGTAGGGATGGCGGAAGTCCAGCGAACGCGCGTGCAGCGCCACCCGTTTCTCGCCGTATTTCGCCACGCCATACTTGCGATCCCCGAGTATGGGCAGCCCGTTTTCCGCCAGGTGCACCCGGATCTGGTGCTTGCGGCCCGTCATCAGGCTGATCTCCAGCAGCGACACCCCGTTCCGGCTGGCCAGCAGGCGGTAGGCGGTGTGGGAAAGCTTGCCCCGGGCCGCGTTGGGCGTCGAACGCACCCGGTGTACCCCTTCTTCGATGAGGTAGGAGCTGAATACCCCCTCCGGCGCGCGCGGTTCCCCCTGCACCAGCGCCAGATAGCGCTTCTCGACCTGATCCCACTGCCCCTGCAACGCGCGCTTCGCCGCTTCGCTCCGCGCAAACACCAGAATGCCCGATACCTCCCGGTCCAGCCGGTGCACAATGAAGATCCGCTCGCGGGACTTCGGGTTTCCATGCCGGACATAATCGTTCAGGCGGTAGTACGCCGTTTCACGCCGTTCGTTCGCCGTGGCCACCGTCAGCAGGCCCGGCGCCTTGTCGACCACCACGATATCCCGGTCCTCGTGAAGAATGATCAACCCCCTGGGCTGGTGGGATTTGCGGGGAGCGCGGGAAGCGGGCATCGGGCGGGCCTTCGGTGGCGGGAGCACAAAAAAGGGTGGCGAAAGCGGTAGTATAGCACATGCTGGCGGGCCCTGCGCGCATGCGCCAAATAGATTGAAGGGGGGCGGTAGCTGCGCGTATGATACCGCCCCCAACCGCAACGCAGGAGGTTATCGCCGATGAACACCCAAGTGACGCTCAGCACGCACCAGCACGAAATCCCCGAAGGGATGCTCGCGCCGCTCCGCGACAGCGCGGACCTCCTGGCGGACCCGGACGCGCTCCGCGCGCGCATGGAGGAGGACGGCTACCTTTACCTGCACAACGTCCTTGATCGCGACGCGGTGCACGCCGCCCGCATGGAAGTTATCACGAAGCTGGGCTCGGTCGGCGAATTCAAGGAGCCCTTCGAGGATGGAATCAGCACGGGGACCAGCCAGCGCGGCGAATTGATCTCCGATCTTGGGGCCTTCTGGCAATCCATTTGCGAGGGCCGGGCGGTCCGCGCCGTGACCCACGCGGGCCCCATCAGGGAGATCATGGAAACCTACTTCGGCGAGCCGGTCCGCGCCTATGACTTCCTCTGGTTGCGCACCATGCATCCGGGCCGGGCCTCGGCCTTCCACTTCGACCACGTTTACATGAACCGCGGCACCGATCGGCTCTGCACGGTCTGGACCCCGCTCGGCGATGTCGCCCTGGAGGAAGGCCCCCTGCTCCTCGTCGAGGATTCACACCGATGGACCGACCTGCACGACCAGTTCCGCGGGCTGGACGTCGACAAGGACAAGAGCCGCCCGGGCCACGTCACCCTCGATCCCGTGAGCCTGGCGCGCGAGCGCGGCGTACATCTGCTGACCGCCGAATTCAAGGCCGGCGACGTGGTAATCATGCCCATGTTCATGCTGCACGGCTCGCTCGATAACCGGAGCCCGCGCGCGCGTGTCCGCATTTCGTGCGACACGCGCTACCAGCCGGCCGCTGAGCCCGCCGATGAACGCTGGGTGGGGGAGAACCCCATCGCCCACGGCCAGGGTTACTCGTCCATGGGCGGCGCCAAACCCGCCACCAGCGACCCGCTCTTCCGCTGAAACCACGGCGTCCTCAGTCGTCGGCGATCTGATACTCCGCAATGACCCGCTTGGCATCCGCCTCGCGAATTGCCTTGTCCATCAGGTCATTGTCGATCGTTTTGGTCGATGTGCCCCGGAGATTGAGGACTTTTCCGACCTCCTTCTCCTTCTTCACCGTGAATTTCAGCTTCTCGAACATTGCGGTCCGCATTTCCGCGGTGAGTCCGCCGCCCTTCTGCGTGATGGTGAGAAGATACTTGGCCATCGATGTCCCTCCTGCGTTCAGCGCGCCCGCGGGGCGTCGCCGGCCGTGTGTGATTAAATGGCGGAAACCTGGGCGTGGCTCATTTCCTTCGAAAGGTGAAACTTCCGCAGCGCCGCCGTCAGATCGTCCGTCTTGAGTCCATTCGGTCCGGTCACGGTCCACGTAACGGAGGATCCCTGGGCCTTTTCCTTGACAATCTTAATCTTGAGCTTCGACAGCAAATCCTCGAGCTGCTTATCCGTAATTCCACCCCGCTTGGTAAAAGAGATTTCGTATTTCATTGTTCGTGTTTCCTCCAACATGCGGCTGCTACTGCGCTAAGACTACCAGATTGAGCGTACGGAGTAAACACGAAGTAACGGTATTCGCGCTGGGGTTACCGGCCTTCGGGGGCATTCACATTCCCCAACCGGCGGCGCGTAAACCAGCGCAAAAGCACGCCGTGCCGCGGCGAAAACACGGCCGCAAGAAGAAAGAGCACGCCGCTCACGGTTGCCATGGCGCCCGCCACCGCGCCATCCAGCCACGCCGCGAGCGCGTAGCCGCCCAGCGCGCTCGCCACGCCGCACGCCACCGATAGCAGCAACATGTGCGATAGGCGATCCGTCAGCAGATACGCCGTATTCGGGGGAACCGTGAGCATCGCAACCACGAGGATCGCGCCGACGCTCTCGAAGGAAGCCACCGTGGTCAGCGACACAAATCCCATCAGGAGATAGTGCCAGAACACGACATTGATGCCTATCGACGCGGCGAGCCCCGCGTCGAACGTGCAGATTTTCAATTGCTTGTAGCAGAGCACCACGAAAAACAGGTTCGCCAGGCAGACCAGCCCGGTCAACCAGAAGGCCCTCGGCCCCAGCGTGTGTCCGCCCCACGACACCGTGTCCAGCGGCGTGAAAATGATCTCGCCATACAGCACGCATTCGACGTCCAGGTCGACCATGCCCGTAAAGCGGCTGACCAGGATCACCCCAATTGCGAACAGCCACGTAAACGTCACCCCGATCGCCGCGTCCGACTGCAGCTTGCCGAAGCGGTTGAGCAAGTCCGTCAAGAATGCCGTCAGCATGCCCGCCGCCATCGCGCCCGCCAGCATCGGCAGGGTGTTCCTGCTGCCGGTCATCAAGAACGCAATGACAATACCCGGCAGCACCGCGTGGCTGATGGCGTCGCCCAGCATGGAAAGGCGGCGCAGCACCAGAAAACAGCCCACCAGCGCGCACGCCGCCGCCACGAGGCTTCCCGTGAGCATGATCCAGATAGCGTCCATGCTCAGCATTTGGAGTCCCTCGCCGCCGCGTCCGGCGCCGCCGGAATCTGCTGGCCGTGCGGATCCGTATCCTCGCCCGCCAGCTCCTGGAGCAGGCGCCGCTCCAGATCGGGCGTCAGGATATGCTCGATTTCCTCCGCGTCGTCGTGCACGTGATCCGGCGCGATCTCCAGTTTCCTCATCAGGTAGAGTTCCCAGAGCCGGTGCAGCCGCGTGATCCGCTCGGCCTCCGCGACGCCCGTTCCGGTCAACACGTACATGCCCTCGCGCGCCTCCTCCACATAGCCCCGGCTGACAAGCCGCTTCAGCGTGCGCTGAAGAAACCCCATCGGCATATCCCGGTGCTGGAGGAGCTCGCTCGGCGAAAGTGGCGCCGACCAGTTTTGCGCCCGCTCGCCGAACTTGTACATGGTGCGCAGTACATTTTCCCGCGCGATCCGGCGGCGAAACCGCTGCAAGCGCAACAGGCGCGCCGCCGCGCCCCGCCGCGGCGCGAACAGGAAGGAGATAATGAAGATCGTTGACACCGCAATCACCATCCACGGCCCCGTCGGCATGCTTGGCCCGAGAAAGCTCGCGTAGGCCCCCGACGCGCCGCTCACCGCGCCGAACAGCACGGCGAGCACCAGCATGATCGAGAGCCGGTCCGTCCAGTAACGCGCGGCCGCCGCCGGGGTCACCAGCATGGCCGCCATCAACACCACCCCGACCGCCTGGAGCCCGATACAGACGGCCAGCACCATCATGGCGGCAAGCGCGAACTCGATCAGGCGCACGGGCAGTCCCAGCGCGCGCGCGAAATCGGGATCGAACGATACGATCTTGAATTCCTTGTAGGCGGTCAACACCATCACGCACATCAACGCGCCGATCCCGCCCAGGAGGTAGACATCCCGCTTCACCAGCGCGGCCGCCTGGCCGAAAAGAAAGGTGTCGAGCCCCGATTGCGCCGCGTTTCCCGAGTTCTGAATGTGCGTCAGCATCAGAATGCCGAGGCCGAAAAATACCGAAAGCACCATGCCCAGCGCGCTATCTTCCTTGCAGCGGGTCCGCGCCACGATCCATTCGATCGCCAGCGCGCCCGCCCAGCACGAAAACGACGCCCCAATCAAAACCGGCAGGGGGGCCTTCGTTCCGGTGATGAGAAAGGCCGCGCACACCCCCGGCAGCGCCGCGTGCGCGAGCGCGTCGCCCAGAAGCGACCGTTTGCGTAAAAACGCGAAACACCCGAGCAGGCTCGCCGCAATCCCCAGAATGACGCAGCCGGCCAATACGTAAGCGACATTGACGCTTGGAAAGGTGAAGAAGGCGAGCCAGGGCGCCAGGCCGGTATCGCTGCTCTCGGCGGGCATGCTGATCCCTTCTTCCGGTTAGTCCGCAACCTTCCGGGCGCGCCACTCGCGTTCCCGGAGCCGCTCCGTAACTTCGCTGAGCAGGTGGAGCCGCCCGCCATAGGTCGTGTTTAGATTTTCCGCCGTGAACACCGTTTCCACCGGGCCAAACGCCACCGCCCGAAGGTTCAACAGCAGCACCGAGTCAAAATAATCGGGCACACTGTGCAGGTCGTGGTGCACCACCACCACCGTGCAGCCCTGCTCCTTCAGCTCCCGCAACAGCGCCACAATGGCCTTCTCCGTCGTCGCGTCCACGCCCGCGAAGGGCTCGTCCATCAGGTAAACGCGCGTTTGCTGTGCGAGCGCCCGCGCAAGAAACACCCGCTGTTGCTGGCCGCCCGAAAGCTGGCTGATCTGCCGCCCCGCAAACTCCGCCATGCCCACCTTCGAAAGGCACTGGTGCGCGATCTCGCGATCGCGGTGGCGCGGCCGCCCGAAAAGCGACAGGTGGCCGTAGCGCCCCATCAGCACCACGTCGAGCGCCGTCGTCGGGAAATCCCAATCGACGGACTCGCGCTGCGGCACGTACGCCACCGACTGCAAGGCGCGGGGCGACGTCTGCCCGAAAATTTTTACGTGGCCCGAGGCCAGCGGCACCAGCCCCATGATCGCCTTGATCAGCGTGCTCTTCCCCGCGCCGTTGGGGCCCACGACTCCGATTAACTCTCCCTCGGGAAACGCCAGATCGATGTCCCACAGCACGGGGCGGTGGTGGTAGGCCACGGTCAGATCATGCACCTCGATCGGGGGCGGGTCACTCGGCGGCATCACCATTTCCCTGTAATCCCTTCACGATGGTGTCCACGTTGTGCTGGAACATGCCGGTGTACGTTCCCGCCGCCGAATCCGGCGCCCCGAGCGCGTCGGAGTACAACTCGCCGCCCAGGCGAACCGTATGGCCTTCGCCCTCCGCGCCCGCGATGAGCGCCTCGATGGATCGGTGCGAGACCGACGACTCCACAAACACCGCCGGTATCTTGCGCTCGACGACCAGTTGAACCAGCCGGTTCAGGTCCTGCAGGCCATACTCCGACGCCGTGCTGATCCCCTGTACGCCCACCACCTCCATACCGTAGGCGCGACCGAAATACCCGAACGCGTCGTGCGCCGTCACCAGCACCCGCCGCGCCTCGGGGATCCGCGCGATCTCCGCGCGCGCATAGTCATCCAGCGAGGCCAGCGTTTGCTGGTAGGCCGCCGCCCGCCCGTCCAGATACGCGCGGTGCAAGGGAAGGCGCTCCACCAGCAGTTCCTGAATTCGCGACGCCACCTGACGCCAGAGGCTCGCGTCAAACCAGACGTGGGGGTCGTACGCGCCGTCAAACTCCGGCGGTTCCCGCAGCAGGGCGGGGTCTATCTTGTCCGTCACCGCGTACACCGGCGTCCGGCTCGCCATGCGGACCAGCACGTCCGTCATCTTGCCTTCCAGATGGAGCCCGTTATAGAGGATCAAGTCCGCATCGCTCAGGCGCCCCAGATCGCCCTGCGACGCCTTGTAGGTGTGCGGATCAATGCCCGGGCCCATCAGCGCGGTCACCGACACATAATCCCCGCCGATTTCCGCCACGGTATCCGCGATGATCCCGGTCGTGCAGGTTACACGCAGGATCCCGGGCGCCGGCCTGTCCTCCCGGGTGGCGCCCTCGGGGGCACACCCCGACGCGATGGCGGCAAGTAGAAACACAGCGGCGGCGCGTAAAGTGCGATAGCAATGCAAGTGTAATGCCTCCTTTCCCAGCGGCGCCCGGGGCGTTTTCAGGCTCGGGCGCGCGTGATACGACAGTCGACCCGATCAGGGTAGCATACAATTAACGCGCATGCAACATATTTTGAAGCATACCTAAAAATATTATCGCAACCTCAAAAAACGCCCCCGTACCAGGGGGAAAAGGCCCGCGCGTAGGGAATGCCTGAACCACGGCGTCATGTCACCGCAGAGAAGTTGTGGACGCGATGCCTGGGTATTCGAAGCCCGACGCCGGAATCGTCAGGCAGCCCGGCGCGCCCCGCTTCGGGAATGCACGCCGCAACATCCCCATGGCGCCTTCATGCAAACCAGGTTGCAGCGTGTCGATACAAGGTAGCGCCAAAGGCTGGGAGCGCAGTCCGAAGACGCGCCGTGGCGGGCGTCCCCGACTGCCGGGCGGCGAGGCCGGCGTGCATTTTCATCCCCGATCGGTCCCCCAACGCGCCATGTGCGGCTGCTCAGGAACCCGGATTGGGCAGGCTCAACGCGCTCACGGTAAACGCCGTGGTTGCGTTGCCCGTCGAATAGTCCGGCTCCAGCTTGATGTGCAGCACATCCAGGCCCGGAAGCGGTCCCCCCGGCAACGGCAATTCGACGCGGTTTGCGCCGGCGCGGCCAAGCACGGCGCCGTCCAGCACGTCCAGCATCAGGAGGTTGCCGCCCCCATCGGAGACGTGCAGGAAGTAGCTGCAGCGCTCGCCGGACTGGCTTCCGCCCGCCCACTCCAGTATCACCGATTCAATCAAGCCGTTGTCCCGGTTCTGCACCCAGTAGATCGGTTCCGCCGAAAGCGACTGGCCCGGAGAATCGCCGCGCTCAAGCGTCTGCCGGAAAAGCGCCATGGCGGCGGGATCCGGCACAATGGCGTCCGCCCAGGCAATCAGCGGGGCGACATCGACCGCAATGGGGGCGCCCGGCGCCTCGCCGCGCGCGATCGTGAGTTGTTGCCCCGCGGAAACCGCCGCCTTGCCCTGCCCGTTGCGCACGAGCACATACCCCGACGCCACGGTCAGTACCGTGCTGTCCGGCAGCGCGTCCACCAGGAAGGACGTCCCGACCACGAGGATCTCGCCCGCGGGCGTGTCCACGCTGAACTTGCGCCGGTCCCGGCCAACATCGAAAAAGGTCTCGCCGCGGTCCACCCGGATGCGCCGGTTGTCTTCCACCAGGAGTTCGCTCCCGTGGTTTACCTTTACCAGCGAAGCGCCGATCAGGGCGAACGCCAGACGCCCGTCCGACAGGGTCTCGAAACGGTCTCCGGGCGCTACAAGCGACTTGAGCGCCGCGCGCTCGTACTCGTCGTCCCCGGCCGACATGCGCAGGACCCCGTTGCCGTCGCTGAACGCCACCATCCCCACCGGATTGGAAACCGCGCGCGCGGTTTCCGTGTTTCCGTTGTACAGAAATGCCGTAACCACCAGCACGATCGCCGCCGCCATCCCCAGAACGGCCCAGGGCAGGTTGTTGCCCCGCGGGCGGGTGTGCTGTGGATCCGTCGGGTGCGAATGCATGTGCGGCGCGGGTTCCATCTCGGGTAAATGCGCCAGCACGCGCGTACGGATCCCCCAGACCAGCCGCTGGTCGGACAGGGCCTCCACCATCCGCTCCGTACAGGCCCGCTGTTCGCCAATCTCGCGGCGGCAGCCGCCGCACGACGAAAGATGCTCTTCGAGGATGCGGGTCTCCGCTCCTCCGAGCTCTCCGTCAATGTAGGCCTGGAACAGGCTGTTTACTTGCGAACATGAGGCCACGAGCCACCTTGCTCCTTTTCGTACTCTTCGGACAGCACTTCGCGCAACTGGCGGGCCGCGCGGTGCAATATCCCCCGGATTTCATCCCGGGACTCCCCGGTGAACTGGCTGATTTCCTCGTAACTCAATTCCTGAAGGTACCGGAGCATCACCGGCAACCGGTACCGCTCCGGCAGCGTGTCAATCGCGCGCTGCACCTTCGCATAAAGATCTTCCCGCGCCAGGAGCGCGTCCGGCCCCTTCCGCGCCTCCTCCATCGTCAGCGTCCGCCGGTGCGGGAGGGGCGTCTCGTGGTTGAGACGCCCGCGATTCTTCCGGAGCCAGTTCGCGGCCGTCCGCGTCGTGATTTCGCGAAGCCATGGACCCAGCTTGTTCGGATCCTTCAGACGGCGAAGTCCCCGGTAGGCGGCCCAGAACGCCTCCTGCGCGACGTCCTCCGCCGCGCCGTAGCGCCCCACGTAATAGTGGGCCGTCGCGTACACCGATGCCTCGTAGCGTTCCACCAGATCCCCGAAGGCATCGGTGTCCCCTTCGAGACACCGCAATACCAGGGCCGCATCGCTCAGAGGTCGCATGATTCACCATTCAAGACATGCCGGCCAGCCGACCCTGCAGCAGGAATCCCGATTAAACTTTCTGTAGTAGGGGTGGCCTGACTGACGAATTTTTGCACAAATCGTTCCTTTTTGGTGCAGTTGCGTCTCGCGACGATGCAAACAGCGCCATTAGCTGCGAAGCACACTGCCCAAATCCTCCGGTCCGGACCCACCACCCAGGGCGATGATAGCCTCGGACCCGTGCCCCGCCGCCTGAAGCGGTCGTACGATATCTTCCCGAAGCCGGGGCACGTAATAGTCTAACACGTTCCCCTGACCCGTCAAGCAAAAGGCGCCCGCCCCGGCCGGAATCAGCGCCGCCTGGCAGCGCGCCAGCGATATGGTCTCGTCTCCCGCCGATATTTCCATCGGCCCGTCGCACGGCAGAATCACGTGGAACGAATGGCCCCCGGTTGAATGCCGACGCGAACCCGACACCGGCAGCAACGCGCTGGCGAAATAGCGGCACGCGCCAAGCAGCGTCACGGGACCGTCGGGGCCCGCATAGGTCAGGGGACGGGCCGCCCCGCCATGCGACGCACCGGGATCCGTTACCCGCGCGGCCTTGTCGAGATGGAGTTCCCGCGGTCGCCCCTGGCTGTCGGCCCGGTTCCAGTCGTGAATTCGGTAGGTCAGATCGCTGTTCTGCTGGATCTCGGCAAGCAGGATGCCCGCCCCGATAGCGTGCACCGTGCCCGCCGCAACGAACGCGGTCGTGCCTGCGGGCGCCGGAAAGCGGCGCAGCAGCGCTTCAGGATTCCCTGCCCGGGCCGCCTCGAAAAAAGCGTCCGGGGAGACGCCCGGCGCGAGGCCGCAGATGAGTTCGCTCCCGGGGTCCGCCGCAAGCACGTGCCACATCTCGGTTTTGCCGGCGTCGGGTTCGCCGAGCGCGGCCGCCGCCTCATCGTCCGGATGCACCTGCACCGAAAGCGTTTCCACCGCGTCGAGCACTTTCAACAGCAGGGGGAAGCGCCCGTGGGGCGTGGGCCGCGCCGTGTCGCCCAGGAGACGCGCGGGATCCGCTTCCAGCAGCGTGTGCAGCGTCTGTCCCCGCCATTCACCGTTCGCGATGGGGCTTTCGAAGCTCGCGTGGTCGGATACCAACCACGCCTCGCCAATCGGCGCGCCGGCCGGCGCGGGCATCCCCAGCACCGTGCGCAACCGATCGCCCCCCCAGATGCGCTCAAAGAAGCCCGGCTCAAACGTAAACAGGGATTGCGTCACCGTGGGTCCTCGCAAGTTCTGCGGCGGGCGCGCCTACTACATTGCTCGATTACGCGATTGGGCCAAGCAGCCTCAGGTACCACGCGAGCAATTCGGGGCCGTAAAACAGGTAGACCATACCCGCCACGGCCAGGTACGGCCCGAAGGGGAGGTAGTGATGCCCGAGCGTAATGTCTTCGTCGCTGCCTTCGCCTTCGGCATCGCCCGCCTTCGCGGCGTCGCGATCGCCCGCGTCGGATGCTTCCGCGCCTTCGGCGGGCTGCGCGGAGAATCGGAAGTACAGCAGCACCGCGACGCCGATCAGGCTACCCAGCACCGACGCCAGCATGATCGTGCCCAGCACGCCCTTCCAGCCGATGAACGCCCCCAGCATCGCCAGCAGCTTCACATCGCCGAATCCCATCCCCGGACGCTTCAGCACGAGCACGGTGATGCGATCGAGCGCGTACAGTATCGCAAAGCCAAGCACGATGCCCGCAAGCGCGTCAAACGGATGCAAAACGCGCAGCCCCGACGCTTCGCCCAGAAACATAGCCAGCACCGAGAGTCCCAGGCCCACCGGTACGCCCGGAATCGTGATCTCGTCCGGTATGGTCCAGTCGGCCAGATCCTGAAACGTAACGACGACCATCGCCGCCGCCAGCAACATGTAAATCGGGCTGGCCAGCGTCATGCCGAAGCGGAGATACACCAGCAGGAAGAGCACGCCCGTCAGGGCCTCGACCAGGGGGTACTGCCAGGAAATCGGGGCCTTGCAATGGCGGCACTTCGCCCCGAGGAGCAGCCAGCTCAGCAGGGGAATATTGTCAAACCACTGAATCGCGTTCATGCACTTCGGGCAGCGCGAGCGCGGGCTCACCACGGATTCCCCGTGCGGCCAGCGGCCCACGCACACGTTGCAAAAGCTCCCGACCAGCAACCCCATGATCAAGGATACCGCCATAAAAAGATTGTTCAGCGGGGTCAAGAATTCATCCACAGGCATGGTCGCTGGCGTCCTCTCCTCGGTTAAGGCACTGGAGTATACGTGCAACCCCCGCACAGGCGCAAACTCGGAAGCGCCGCCGGCCGCCGGTCAGTCCAAGGGCTTGCTCGTAAGCAGCCCGATCCCCCGCCCTTTTTCCCCGACCGCGTTGTAAAACAGGTAGAACGTGTCGTTTCCCGGGTTATGAACCAGCGAAACCTTGTGCGCATGCTCCGCGTCCAGCCCCGCCGGGTGGCCGCCCGCGCGGTAGAGCGGCTCCGGATAAATGGTCCAGCGCTCAAGATCCCGCGAAAACGCCGCCATGATGTGGGCGTGGCCCCGCCCTACCCCGAAAAAAATCATGGTCCAGTGGTCACCGTCCCGATACACCTTGGGATCGGAGGAGAAGACTTCATTGAAACTGCCGTCCGCTCCCACGGGGACCACCGGATTCGCCGCGTGCCGACGCCACGTCAGCAAATCATCCGATCGCGCCAGGCCCGTCTGCTCAATCCGGCCGTTCGCCGCGTTGTAGAAATTGTAGAACGATCCCGCGTGCTCCACCAGCCAAGGCTGGTAAATACAGTCCTTTTCCCATTCGCCCACATCCTCCTGGTGAACCGAGAGAATCGGGTCGTCTATCGCGCGCCGCCACGTGAGGCCATCTTCGCTGATCGCCACGCCCTCGTAGCCCGGCCGCAATTCGTACCCCCCCTGGCGCGGATACGCCCCGTAAAGCGACCAGAATTTCCCGTCCCGACGCTTCAGGACCCGCGGCGCCTTCAAGTCGTAGCTGGTGTAGAGGTAGGCCCCCAGCACCACGCCGCCATGGTCGAAGGATCCCTCCGGGCCATAACCCATGGCGAGCCGGTAGTCCGACCAGTGGATCAGGTCCGCACTTTCCGCGATGAAGCTCTGGTAACCGTTTCCATCGAACCCGATGAAACTCATGTACCACAGCGGATCGCCGGGCAACTGAAACACCGTGGGCACATCGGTCATTTTTACCCCCGCAAAGCCGGGGATTTCCGGAGCGGGGGGGATCACGTGGTCGGGGTAGTAATGCCAGCCGCGAAACGGCGCCGACCAGGCCTGGACCGCCTCCGGATTAATCTCGCCGGCGGATGCGCCAATCAGACCGATCAGGATCAAGAATATCGCCAGTACACGCACCATCAATCTCCAGTGGGGCGCGGACCGGCTGAAGTCGGTGCTCCCCGAGAGGTTCCAGGGTCAATCCGTGGTCCGCCCCGCCATAAACGCGTCCCAGAGGTCCTTCCGGATAAACGTCGGCATGAGCACGCCGGGGCGCAGCCCATGCATCTCGACATGGTACTCGTTCTTCAACCGCGACTGCACCGCGGGCGCGGTCTCCGGGCTCGCGAGAATAATATCCGCGTCGCAGTTCTCCGGCAGGTTCGGCCAATACCCGACGTTCGGATAGGCCCGGAAATACCACGGCAGCGGCCAGTAATCGCCGCCCGGGCGAAACACGTTGATGTGCAACTGCTCACCGCGCGGGTGCACCGCCTCAATCCCGTCCACGCGATCCGTCAATCGCCGTATCGCCGAGCTCGTGTGCGCGTACACATACGGATTCCGCACATCCGCGCCGTAGGTGAAGATCCCGCGCCACGTCTGGCCCGCCAGCTGGATGCACCCCGCCGCCAGCACCAGGGCAACCGCGGCGCGCCACCACACCGCCCGCGACGCCCCGAGCAGCCGCCACGCCCCCAGCCCCGCCAGCAGGCACAGCGGATGCAGAAAGATAAGCAGGTTCCACGGGGTCTTGTAGGGAATGATGGAAAAGCCAACGAGTAAGAACAGGGTGTAGGTCAGGAGAAAGCGCTGAAGGAAGATGAGATCCGGCGTATACACCGTGCTGCAGTAATAATCCCCATCGGAGCTAGAATGCGCTCTACGCATACCCAGTGGCCGCCAAGTGCAGGTGATGCCGCCAACCAGCGCGAGCCCGAGGATCAGCCCCTCGCTCCACCGGGGGCCCGCCTCGCGGTAGTAGTAGCCCAGCAGCCAGAGGTAGTAATACCACGGGTGCTCGTGCAATCCGCTGCTCCCGTGCCCCTCCGCGCGGCCCAGATACGTCGTGTACGTCAGGATCGAGTCCAGTGGACCTCGCGCGTGCGTAAAGAACGACGAGAAGAACAGCACCGACACCGCCAGGGCCATCCCCAGCGCCGCCGCCAGGTGCTGGAAGTTCAAGCCCACAAACCAGGAATGTGGCGCCGGCTTCTCGCCTGAGTTCTCTCGGCGAAGCTGCCGGGCTGTTCCCACGCCGCCACCCGCGATCCAATCAAGAAACCAACTCGCCACCAGCGCGCCCAGCATCGCCACAACCACCAGGACACCCGTCTCCTTGGTCGCGTGCAACAGCCCCAGGAACGCCCCGGCGGCCAGGGCCCAGCCGATCCGGCGCGATCGCGGATAGTGAAATCCACACCACACCAAGCCCGCCGCGAAGAATACAAACAGGGTCTCCTGAATATAGTAGCGGCTGTAATACACGAGGCCATGCGACAGCCCCACCAGCAGCGCGCCCAGCAGCGCCGCGCGGCGGTCGATGGGGGAGAGGATCAGCCAGGAAAGCAGCACCAGCCCCAGACCAAACGCGGCCGGCACGAGCCGGATCGCCGTCTCGCCCATCTCCACTTTCGAAGTTACCCCGCCCGCCCACAACACCGGCAACGTCAGGTAGTACAACGTCGGGCCGTGGTGCTCATACGGGTCATACGCGTACTCCCCGGTCTCCAGCAACACCCCCGTCTTCATCGCCTGGTTCGCCTCATCCCCGTGCATGACGCGATAGTCGAGATCATAAAAGCGCAACACCGCCGCGCCGGCCAGCACAAGCAGCAACAACCCGATTTCTATAATCCGTAAGCCCTTCAAATCAACTCCAGCCTCGTTCCAATCCAATGCCAACCGGAATCCACCAACCCCGTCATCCACCCCTCATTCCGCCTGCGGCGGACGCGCCGCACCCAGAAACTCGTTCCCACGGTCCCCCGTGGGAATGCGTTCCGTTCCGCTCGGCGGAACAACGCCAGCAAAAAACACCCTTCACTCTTTCCGCCTGCGGCGGACGTGCCGCACCTTCACTCTTCCCCCAACTCCCGCCCCCAGACCTCGATCTCGACATAATGATTGAAATCACCATCCGAATTGCCCCGGCTGTAGAAGCGCACATACCGCGCCGGCGCCCCCTTCGCGTCGAACAGACGCCCGTCGCTGTTGTCGATGTACTCGTTGTCCTCGCCCTGGCCCAGCCCGCTCGAATTGTCAAAATCGTTGTTAAACAGCGTCGTCACGCCTGTTTTGAACTCGGGATCATCGGAAATCTGACCGATAACATCGAAATACACCCGCGCGCCCGCGTGAAAGTGCCACACCAGGATGGCGTACAGGTCGTGCGTCGCCCCCAGGTCGATCTGCACCCACTGCGTCCCCCCCGGCAGCTCCACCAGGCTCGTTTTCGCGAATTCCTTGTCCCCGTCGACGATCTCCGCCAATTCCCCCACCAGCGGCGCCGCGCTCGACCTCACCGGCTTGCCCCGCGACACCACCCGCGTGCCCTTGGGCGCCACATACGGCTTGCGGTCCTGGTAGACACTCGCCTCCAGCTTCGGGCTCCAATACGAGATCACCGTGCCCCCGTAAAACGGCTCCGGAAGTTCAAACGACAACACCTCGTCATCCGCCCCCGCGGCCGTATCCGCCGGCGCGGACCCGCAACAAAGCGCGGCAACAACAAGAACATGAGGGAGAACACGCATACTTGACTCCAGAACACCACAACAACTGAACCCGTCACCCACCGCCTCACCCTTTCCGCCTGCGGCGGACGTGCCGCACCTTCACCCGCCCCAGACTTCCACCTCGATAAAATGGTTAAAATCATTCGCCGTGTTGCCCTGGCCATACACCCGCACATAACGCCCCCGAACCCCCTTGGCATCGATCAGGCGGCCCTTGTTGCTTTCGACGTACTCCTTGTCCTCGCCCACGCCCAGACCGGCGGAATTGTCGAAATCGTTGTTGTAAATCGTTGTCACGCCGTCCTTGAATTCCGGATCGTCCGAAACTTGCGCAACCAGGTCGAAGTACACGCGGTTCTCCTCATGAAAATGCCACACCAGCACCGCGTAAATGGCTTTGCGCTCTTCCAGGTCCACCTGCACCCACTGGAGCCCTTCGGGCAACTCCACCAGCTTCGACTTCGCGAAGGCCTTGTCCCCATCGGTCAGCTGCGCGAGTTCCCCGAAGTTTGCGGGCGCGCTCGCGGTTACGGGTTTACCCCGTGAGACAATCGCCGTGCCCTTTGGCGCAAGAAAGGGTGGCCTGTCCTTGAAATCGGGTTCCTCGAAGTTCGGGCTCCAGTGTGGAACCGGCGTTCCGCCGAACGATGCCTCGGGAAGCTCGATATTGATCGCCTCCATCTCCTCCGCCGCCGCGGGGAAACAGCCAATCAATCCCAACGCCATCGCCCATACCAGGATTCGTGCCGCACGCATGCCAATGCCTCCTTTGCCCGGCGCTGCCGCCGTCGGTTTCGTTCCGTCCATGATAGCAAAAAGCCCCCGGCCGCGCGACCGGGGGCTTCTATCGAACTTGGTCTACTTCAGGGCGAGATTACTTGCCCCAGACTTCCACTTCGATAAAGTGGTTGAAGTCGTTCGCCGTGTTGCCCTTGCCATAAACGCGGACGTAGCGGCCCTTGGCGCCCTTGGCGTCGATCAGGCGGCCCTTGTTGCTCTCAATGTATTCTTTGTCCTCGCCCACGCCCAGGCCGGCGGAGTTGTCGTAATCGTTATTGTATATGGTCGTGACGCCATCCTTGAACTCGGGATCGTCCGAAACCTGCGCCACCATGTCGAAGTACACGCGGTTGCCCTCATGGAAGTGCCACACCAGCACCGCGTAGATGCTCTTGCTCTCTTCCAGGTCCACCTGCACCCACTGAAGGCCTTCCGGCAGCTCGACCAGGCTCGTCTTCGCGTAGTCCTTGTCGCCGTCCGTCAGCTGCTTCAGTTCGCCCAGTGTTGGGTTCGCGCTGCCGGTCACCGGCTTGCCGCTGGAAACGATCGACGTGCCCTTCGGCGCCATGAACGGCGGGCGATCCTTGAAATCGGGCTCTTCCAGGTTCGGACCCCAGTAATCCAGCGGCGTGCCGCCGAAGAAGGCCTCCGGAAGCTCAATTTCGATGGCTTCCAAGTCCTCCGCCACCGCGGAAGGAGCCACCATCCCGCCGAGCAACGCCAACGCCGCCACGGCGCATACTGCAAAACGCGCTTTACTCATTTCATTCTCCTTAGATACAGCCAGGGTCGTAACAAGGCAGGCCTTGTTGGTTAACCGGTTACCGCGTATACACGCATTCGCTAGTTTATCAAATTCCCGACGCCCGGTGCACTTGCCGCTGCGCCGCAAACGGAAGCGGACGCCACCAGGACAGACGAAATCCAGCGCGATTCATTCATCCCCGCTTGTTCGCGCCGCGCCGGATTGCTCTGTGGACTACACCCGCACCGTCTCGGGACGGAACAAAGACTCCACCACCAGCGCCGCGCGGTCGCGTATCCCGTGCAGCATCACCACCTTCGGCTCCAGGCGCGCGATGATCGCCTCCGCCTGCCGCCGGATCTCGTCTTCGCGCGCCAGCAAATCGTCGCACTCCGCCTGCACACTGTTAATCGCGTTGTTCACCTCGGCCTCCACGGCGCCGTGGAAGCTTTCCGCGCGCTGGTCCAGGTACTCCGAAACCGTCTTGATAATCGGCTCCGCGGGGTTGCCCTGATGGTCTTTCCCGCCCTCGATCAGCATGTTCATCACGTTCTGGCGGATCACCGGCTCCAGCTTCTTGAGCCAGCGGTCCTCGCTCCACGCGAGCCGGGTAAGAAAACCGCCCACCGCCCCAAACAGCGCGCCGATACCCGCGCCGATCGCCGTGCCGATAACCGGCACCACCGTCGTGCCCACCGCCGCGCCCGCCGCCACGCCGACCAGCGCCCCGCCCGTCCCGAAGACCATGTAACTGCGGGCCATGGAGGTTTCCAGTGTAAAGCCTTCCAAGCCAGCGGGTTGCGTCATCTGAACGCGCAGTTCGCGAATCGCGCCGAGCTTGTCGGAAATATCCTGCCGGGCCTCCTGCTCGGTCGCCTCCACAATGGCCATAATGCGCGCGGTCGCCGCCGACACGAACTCGTCCACCTGGTGCTCGGTCTGCGCCGAGAGCGTCTTGAATTTCTGCCGGCGCGCCGTTTTCAGGTTGTTGTTGGTCCGCAGCCAGGCCAGCAGCGGGCTGATGATTTGGTCCTGGATGGCCGTTTCGGTGATCTCCACCCGGAACCGCTCCGCGTAGCCCGCATAATGCCCATCTTTTGTTTCCCCGCCGCGGCTGCGGATCCGGAAGCGCTCCAACACCAGCGCGCTGCTCGCGCGGATCTCGTCCAGGCGCCGCAACAGCGCCTCCCGGTTCCGGCGCAAATCCTCAAACTTCGTCGGATCCTTCGCCAGCTTCAGTTCATTCTCCAGCCCGGCAACGTACTCTTCCGCGCGCTCGCCCACAAACCGCACCGCCGTCTCCAGCACCGCCCCGGCCTTGTTTTCGTTCAGCAGGTAGTCCATCAGCCGCTCCCGAAGGTGGGGGAGCCGGCTCTGGCCCATCAGAAAGGCCGACAGATCCCGCGCGGGATCGTCGCTGCCGCCAATCCGGTCCATGATGCTCGTCGGAATCGATACCTTGTTGTCGTCCTGCACCGCCTCCAGCGTCGTATAGCCCTGATCCAGCTCCAGCGCCCGAAGCGCACGGTAGCCCGACAGAAAGAAAATCTCGGAATCCTCCGGGATGTCGTGCCGCGCGAAGGCCTCAATCAGGCTCTTCGCCGGACCCCGCGCCCCGCGCACGTCAATCTCGCTGGTCTCCAGCTTGTCCGCCTTGTTCAAAACGAAAAACACCCGACGACCGCGCCACTTGATGATGCGCTTGATAAAATTCAGGTCGTGGATGTTGCCCGCGAAGCTGCTGTCCACGAACGAAATCACCAGGTGGCTCCGCTCGATGATCCCGTACGTGATTTCCTGCCGCGTCTCCGAAACGCTGTGCACACCCGGCGTGTCCACGAAAACAATATCCTCCTCCAGCACCTCCGAAGGCAGGGATATGTGCAAATCCTCTATCTTCTCGCGCAACGGCGCCAGGTGGGGATACGTCTCGTCCGCCATCACCGTCACCAGCGGCTCCAGCGTCCGCCGCATCCAGTCCGGTTGGTGGCCCTCGTAGCGGATGTGCACCCGGTGGCCGTCTTCCGCCGTCTCGAACGAAGACGGCACATCCTGAAGCGCCGATCGCAGCGCCTCCAGCTCATGCCCGGAAATCGCTTCGCTCAGGCCCATCGACAGCGACATGGCCTCGCCGCGCTGGATGAACGCCAGCTTCGACGTGCATTCCTCCACGTCCATCGGCAGGTAGCCCGCGCCCAGAAACGCATTGATCGCCGTGGACTTGCCCACGTTGAACGTACCCAGGAACACCACCCGGTACTTGCCGTCCTCCACGCACTGGCGCTGGTAGAAAAGCGACTTCTCTTCAAACTTCTTGTTGCCCCGGAAATCCGGGTCCTGCCGCACAAAGGCCCCCAGCGCGTCCATCGAGGAAAGCGCCCAGGCGCGGCTCTCTTCCAGATCCCTAAACTTCATGGAGGGCTCCTTCCTGAACCGCGATAAACGACGACGCCAGGGGCATCTGCAATACCGCGTCGATGCCCGGTCGCGGGGCCCGGCGGCAACACGCCGCCTCAAACTCGTACAGCGCGAGACGAAGCGCGTCAAATCCCGCGTCGCACAGTTCGCGCACCCGCGGCTTCGTCCGGCACCGGTACTCGTTGCGCGGTTCCCGGCGATAGAGCTCGAGACGGGCGGATAGCGTCAGAAAACGCGGCGCGGGGTGGATGCCGTATTCCTCCATCCGCGAAACCGCCTTGTGCTCGATCCGCTCGATTTCCCCCGCGTTCAGGTGATCCGCCTTGTTCGCCACCACCAGAATCGAATCCCCGAACTGTTCCTGGTGGTACGCGATGAAATCCATCGTATGCTTCGCCGCCCAATACTCGATGTCCGTCACCACCAGCAGCAGCGCGTCCTCCTGGTTCGCCAGCCCCGCGATCTCCACCGACTCGCATGTATCGCTCGACATTCCCGCCGTATCCACCAGCACGAGGTTGTTGAAGGGCGATCGGACACAGCCCGCCGCCAGCGCCTTGTACTGGGCGCTATGCTCGTCCGCCTTCCGGACGTGCAGAAACTCGTCGTGCGTGCGCGGCGTCAGGCCCCCGTCCTTGCGGTGCAGCGCCGCGAACCGATCATGGCTGTCTGTAACCCGCGTGATGAAGGTAGGCAGCGCCCGGCCCTCTTCACGGCTGCACGGCAGCACTTCCTGCCGCAACAACGCATTGAGCAGCGTGGACTTGCCCGTATTGAAATCCCCGACGGCAAATACGCACGGGGCCCGATCCAGGTCCTGCATGGAGGTCCATTTCCTTTCCAGACGGCGCCCCCGAAGCGGGGAGCGGGCGCATCCCCGGCGCGCGCCTCGGCGCGCCGCCCGGGAATTCCTGCTTTTCACCGTTCGACGGATAATAGCCACCACGGCCCGGCCCGCGCAACTCTTGCGAAGTCAACCGCTTCCCGAATAAGCATCGCGCCATGCGTCCTTCCTGACATCGACCGATGGCCTTCCGGAATCCAATCTCCAGCCCCTTGGAAGAAGGTGGCGTTGCATGGGAGGTTGTGGTATGCTCCGGGCTGTAGTTATTGCACAGGTTTGTTCGCATCCCGCGGCAGCATGCGCGCACGGCGCGCGATTCGTTTGAGGCACAATACCTACCGGTCGTTAGGTAGCAAGGAGTCGGGTATGGCAGCCAATCAGTCCGCTAAAGATCAGGCCATGGAACTCGCCGAAGCCGCGCGGGAAACCGAATGGCGGTTTCCAAGCTTTACCGCCGAGCTGTTCCGGGGAAATTTTCGGTGGGATTTGCTGCACCCGTATCCGAAACAGGATGCCGACGACAAGCGCGTTGGCGACGAGTTGATTGAAAAAGTCCGCGCGGTGCTGGACCAGCATCTGGATCCCATTCGGGTGGACGAGACCGGAGAATATCCCCAGGTTGTTTTGGATGAACTGGCGAAGATCGGCATCTTCGGCATGAAGATCGACAAGAAATACGGTGGTCTTGGCCTGTCCCAATGGAACTACGGCCGCGTGCTCAGTTTCATCGGCAGCTACTGCCAGTCCACCGTCACCTGGGTCTCCGCGCACCAGAGCATCGGTGTGCCGCAGCCGCTGAAGCTCTTCGGTACCGAGGAACAGAAGCAGAAGTTTCTCCCGCGCCTTGCGAAGGGCGAGATCTCCGCGTTCGCCCTTACCGAGCCGGACGTTGGGTCGGATCCCGCGAAGATGACGACCACGGCCACGCCCTCGGAGGACGGTAGCTACTACCTGATTAACGGCCAGAAGCTCTGGTGCACGAACGGCCCCGCCGCAAGCATGATGGTGGTCATGGCGAAAACCCCGCCGATCATCAAAAATGGCCGCGAGATACCGCAGATCTCCACGTTTATCGTCGAAGCGGACTCCCCCGGGTTTTCCGTCGCCCACGAATGTTCGTTTATGGGCCTCAGGGGCATCTCCAATGGCCTGCTTTTGTTCAACAACGTGAAGGTCCCGGCCGAGAACATGATTGGCAAGCCTGGACAGGGCCTCAAGATCGCTCTGACCACCCTGAACGCGGGCCGTCTCGGCATTCCCGCCGCCTCCGCCGGCTCCTGCAAGAAATACCTGCTTGATTGCGAGGAGTGGGTGAATGCGCGCGTGCAGTGGGGCGTTCCCATTGGCCAGCACCAGTCCATTGCGCGAAAAATCGCCAACATGGCGGCCGACACCTTCGCCATGGAGAGCCTGGTCTACGTCGCCTGCTCTTTCGCGGACCGTAAGAACGCGGACATCCGCCTCGAAGCCGCCGCCGCGAAATACTTCTGCACGGAAACGACCTCCAGATTGCTCGACGATTTCCTCCAGGTTCGAGGCGGGCGTGGCTTTGAGTCCGACACCTCGCTCTACCAGCGCGGCGAGAAGCCGGTCTCGGTACACCGCACGCTCCGGGACATGCGCGTCGGCCGGATCTTTGAGGGCTCCTCGGAAGTCATGCACCTTATCATGGCCCGCGAGGCGATGGACACCCACTTCAAGCTCATGATGCCGCTGCTCCAGCCAAAACCCGAACAGCAGGGCAAGAAACTGCACTACCTGATCCGGGCCGCGAAGTTCTACGCCGCCTGGTATCCGAAGCTCTGGCTTCCCTCCGCGATCGACTTTGACGTCAAGCACCTGAACACCGTTAACCGCGAGCACCTGGCCTACGCCGCGAAGGCCAGCAAGCGACTTGCGCGAACGCTCTTTCACACCATGGGCAAGTACAAGGAAAAGCTCGAATTCGAGCAAATTCTCCTCGGCAACTTCGTGGATATCGGCGTCGATCTCTTCGTGATGGCGTGTGTTCTGGCCAACGCGGACCAGCGCCTCGCCGGTAACCGCGATGACCAGACGCCCCAGGAACTTACCGACCTCTTCTGCCGCAACGCCCGCAAGCGCATTGAAGACAACTTCCGTGCCGTGAAGCACAACCACAACAGGGTCTACAACAAAGTCGGAAGTTCGCTCATGGCCGGCAAGTACCGCTGGCTCGCCCGCGACGTCTTCGAAGATCTCCCGCGCGGCTACCGCGACTTCGAAAGCAACCAGCCGGTCGTAACCTCCAGCGAGGACGCCCGCGCCGCCATGGCGGAATAGCACAACAACACATCAGCATGTAAACAGGAATTCAGGCGTTTCCGGCACGGCGCACCTTCGGCAAATGTAGGACAGCCGTCCGGGCTGTCCACCGCGCCGAAGGCGCCGGGGATCGCGGACATTGGAATGTCCGCGGCAGAGGAAGCCCGCGTCCACGCGGAAGCTCGACGTTTCTTGGTGTGCCCGGCGCCAGTGGGCGCAGCCGGGCTCAGGCTCCCGCTCCTCCGCGCCCGCTCGGAACCTGCGGCGGCGTTGCCGCGGAATGCCCGCGATCCTGGCGCGCCTGCGGCGCGCTGGACAGCCGAGACGGCTATCCTACATTCTTCGCGGACACGACTGTCCGCGATCCTGCAAGTCGCACACATCCCAATCAGGAATTGACGTATCTCCGGCAGCTGTGTCGCTTCGTTGCATTGTGGCGAGAATATGAACCTTACCCCGCGGGCTATCGTATCAACCGTCAGAGCCACTTGACAGAATTCCGTCGCTCGCGTAGGCTGGAATCAAGGCTGAATGGCGTTGATGCGGCGTGCGCGCCAGAAAAGTCGGCAGATACTTTGGAGCACTTACCTCTTATGAGAAATCGACTCGTGTGGGCAACTGGTTTTTTCACGTCAATCTGCGCACTCGCGGCGACGGCGGACCCGGTGCACTTCCCAGACACCGCGCTGGAAGTGGAGATTCGCAATGCGCTGGGTTTTCACGAGGGCCCCATCCAGCGGGATCACCTCGCGCGCCTGACCAAAATCTCCCTGTATCAAACCTCCGTCCGGGATCTCACCGGCCTTGAGCACTGCACCAATATCACGGTGCTATACGCCCTGTCGAACAAAATCGAGAACATTCAAAGCCTCGCGGCAATGCCCCAGTTGAAACAGGTTTGGCTTAACAACAATACGATTACCGACCTTTCGCCACTGTTGAAGCTCCCTTATCTCCGGGACTTGTCCATTGCCGGCAACCCCATAGATGACCTGACCCCAATCGCCGAGATGGTTACCCTTCGGCGCCTCAATATTGGGGGGGTCGCCATCCGCGATCCAGGTTTCCTTTCCGCGCTTGTGCATCTGGAGGACCTCTATATCGCGCGCACCGGGCTGAAAAACCTGGATTTCGCGGCGGAGATGCCCAAGCTCGAAAGGCTGCTGGCGTCCGACAACCAGATCGAGAGCCTCGAGCCCTTGCGCGGTCTCGAACACCTGAAGCAGATCGAGCTGAAGAACAACCGCATCGGCGATCTCAGCCCCCTGGCGGGCCTGTCCAACGTGTGGTGGCTGGAGTTGACCGGAAACCACCTCGGCACGCTGGAGGGTCTTCCCGCATTTCGGGACGACGCCAAGGTGCTGCTGTATGACAATCTGATTTCGGACCTGGGCCCTCTTGCCCGGGCCTGTGCGAGAGGCAGGAATATCATCATTGAGCTGGGCCTGAACCAGCTCGATCAGGACGCTTTCTGCACGCACATCCCCGAACTCGAGAAACGGAGGAATCGGGTGGTGTACC
This sequence comes from Candidatus Hydrogenedentota bacterium, assembly GCA_019637335.1. Lineage (NCBI taxonomy): Bacteria > Pseudomonadati > Candidatus Hydrogenedentota > Candidatus Hydrogenedentota bacterium. The sequence goes on from JAHBVV010000036.1 coordinate 61,136, forward strand.
GCCGGAAGTCGCCCGACGACAGATCGATTCCCTTTCCAGACCACGACCTCCTTTGCGAAGCCGCGCAGCGGGAGGACGGCAGCCTGATCCTTGCCGCGGTGAACCGGGGCGCCACGGACGAAGAACTTGCGGAGGCGTTTGGCTTGCCCGCGGGCGGGGCCAGGGAGATTCCGGCCGCCGCCATACAATTCGCGGACGCCAACCTGGAGCGGGTAATTCGGGAGCAGATCGACAAGCCCGCCGGCGCGATGCTACCCGAGGACGTGGCTTCGATCCGACGCCTGCAGGCCACGGGCAAGGACATCTTTGACCTCACCGGCCTGGAGCACCTTAAAGGCGTCGAAATGATGGCGTTGCAGTCCAACCATATCCGCGACTTGACGCCCCTGGCGGCGCTACCCCAGTTGCAAACGCTGTTTATCTCGCACAACCAGATAACGGACCTCAGCCCGCTGGCCGCACTGAAAAACTTGAAGCAGCTGGCCGTCGATTTCAATGCCATCGAGCGCATCGAGCCCATCGTCCATCTACCCGCGCTTCGAGAGCTGCACCTGACGGGCAACCCGATTGCCAGCTTGGATTCGTTGCGGGAGTTGCGCGCGCTGAATGACCTGTATATTCGCGGCATTGGAGCGACATCGCTCGAATTCCTCGCGGGGCTCACCAGCATGCGGAAGCTGGACGCCGCCGACAACCAGATTACCTCGCTTGTACACCTGCGCGGCCTGCGCGGCCTGGTGGAGATAAACCTCGCCGGGAATCGTGTGACGAGCCTCGAACCCATTGCGCAACACGAGAAACTCTACCGGCTGGACCTCCGGAACAATCGGCTCACCTCGCTCGAAGGGATGCCCGGTTTCTGGCGTGAGGCGACCATCCTGCTCCACGGCAATGAAATCTCAGATATTGCGCCAATTCTAGACGCGACCGGTCAAGGAGACCCGGTCTGCATTGAACTCGGCCGCAACCACCTCGGGCCCGAAGCCTTCTGCCGGGATATCCCCGAACTCTTCGCACGGGGCCATGACGTCGTCTATGCGTACAACCTTCCCGATTCGGTCCGCTTCCCGGACGCCGCGCTGGTGTGCGGCGCGATGGAACGGGAAGACGCCGAAACTATCCTCGCGTCCGTAAACGGCGGGGCCAGCGACAGCCAGCTGCGGGTACGTCTCGCGCGCCAGGACACCCCGCCCCGCATGGACCTGGCCGCCACAGCAGGGACACCCGATCAGCTGGACAGCCCATCGGCCACCCTGGCCGTCTCGCTGGCCGAAACCCAGTTCAACATCTCCGTGGAATCCTCCGGCCTCGACCTGAAAAGCCTCCTCGGCGTCATCGCCGTCCTCGGCGCGCTGGCGATGCTGGTGATCGCGCTGAAGATCCCCCGAGTTTCGCGGTAGAGCGGGGGGGTGGCGGGGGTAAGGGCACGTACGGATGAACTGGGATGAGTAAAAGAACAGGTGGCTTATCTAGTATTCCCCAAGTATTCCCGGGCTCAGGCTCCCGCTCCTCCGTGCCCGCTCGGAACCTGCGGCGGCGTTGCCGCGGAATGTCCGCGAGCCTGGCGCGCCTTTCGGCGCAGTACACAGGCGGGACGCCCGCCTCCGGCGCGTCATGGACCTGTCCCACTTTCCTTTCGAGGTGGTTTTGGTGGGGGGGGGTAGGGGAACTCTTCGAGGTGGGCTCACGTTGTCGCGGACACGAATGTCCGCGATCCTGCGATTACGGTCTTGATAGTTCCGATGAATTACGAGCGCAATGAAGCGGGCCTTCAGCCCTCAAAGCCTATTGGCTTCCTTTACCTGGGTCGATGACCCAGGCTGGTTTGAAATAGGGCCTTCGGCCCTGAATATGGATTCCTCAGCGCCGAAGGCGCCGATCATACCCGCTTGGGCCGCAGGCCCAGGCGGAATGGCTGTGATTTCGTTCAGGGCTGAAAGCCCGCATCATCCGAACTGCAAAAATCAAAGCTTTTCTCGCTGCCCAATAGCCTCGGCGCGGCAATATCAGCGCTTCATGCTACGTAAACGTGAACCTTACCCCGCAAGCATTCGTCTTAACCGCCAGAGCCACTTGACAGAATTCCGCCGCTCGCGTAGGCTGGGGACTGGAGACTTTTTCGTGGCGGCCATCCCGGCGGCGAGAAAAGGGGCCCAGCGGCAGACCATCAGGGAGATCGGTAATCCCGTGAATACGGCAGAGCAATCCGGCAGGCGGCGCGGCATCGCCACGCAAGACGAATCGCGGGCACGTTTCGCGAGCGCCATTAAGACCCTTTTCCAGCACCCACACTCTTCCATGGAGGCATGAGGCATGATCGTGCGATGCATAGCGGCGGCGGCTTTGCTCGGGGGCGCCTTCGCGCAGGGCCAGGAAATCCTGACTTTCCCCGACCCGGCCCTCGAGAAGGAGGTTCGCGGCCGTCTGGGCATTCGCGAGGGCGATATTGAGGCTGTTCGGGCGCAGTCCCTGCGGGAGATCTACCTTCACCAGGGAGACGTTAAGGATCTCTCGGGCCTGGAACGCCTGCAGGGCCTGGACACGATCTTCCTGAATCCGGGAAAGTTGGTCGACTACGAACCGCTGGCCTCCCTTACGAAACTTCGGGTCTTGAACCTGCATCCCGGGCCGCCGATCCCCGGGGCTGTGCTTGCCCGGATGACGGGACTGGAGGAACTGCGATTCATCGGCCACGAGATCAAGGACATCACCCCCCTGGCGAAACTGGGGAACCTGCGCGAGCTCTGGTTGAAAAGCAACCCGGTCTCGGATCTGACTCCGCTTAGCGGGCTGGCCAACCTGGAGACCCTCTACATCGACGAAGGGGCATTCGAGGACCTGGCGCCGCTGGCCGGATTGACCAACCTGAAGCAACTCCACCTGCAACGGAGCGAAATCACGAACATCGCAGACCTCAGCGGCCTGACCCACCTGAAAACCCTCCGGCTGGGTCAAAACTCGGTGGAGGACCTGACGCCCCTCGCAAACCTGAAATCCCTGGAGACGCTCGACCTACGGGGTGTGAGCGCGCGGGACTTCGCCCCGCTGTCGGGGCTCTCACAATTGAAGTACCTCGATCTACCCAAGAGCGATGGCGGCGATTTGAGCTTCCTCGCGCAATTGACCGAATTGCGCGAGCTGGACCTGGACCATTTCGGGATTCGCGACATCGGCGCGCTGGCCGGACTTTCGCAACTGGAGCGCCTCGACCTGTGGGGCAACGAAATCGAGGATGTGGCGCCGCTGGCGGAACTTGTCCGGCTTCGCCATCTGGGACTGGACAGCAACAAAAACCTGGCGGACATCGGGCCGTTGAAGGGGCTCACGGAACTGGAGACGCTCGATCTGAGCTACAATAAAATCCGTGACATCGGCGCCCTGGCCGGCATGACGCGCATGAAAAAGCTCCAGCTGAACGGGAACGAAATCACCGATCTTGCCCCCATCGCCAATATGGCGCTGCTCGAAGACATCGAATTTCACGGGAACTACGTGAGCGACCTGGCGCCGCTCGCCGGGCTGCATCGCCTCCGCGAGATCTGGGCCACCCGGAACGAGATCAGCGATCTGGCGCCCCTGTCGTCGCTCGTGCGCCTGAAGGTACTGGACCTCGAGCAGAATATCATCGCCGATCTTTCCCCGTTGCCGCCCCTCCCGAGCGGGGCTTCGGTGGACTTCCTGCTCAACCGGATCACGGATATCGCGCCGCTGGTGGAGAAGACCGCGTCGGCCCGGGACGTCATGATTGGTCTCGGCGAGAACCCGCTGCTGGACGACGCCTTCACCACCCATATCCCCGCTATTCAGGCCCAGGGCAACCACGTATTCGATCGCGTCTCGTCCACGGTCGCAAGCAGCAAGCCCTTCCCCGAAGAACGCTTCGCCGCCGCACGCGCCAACGCGCCGCAGCCGCCCGCGGCGGAGATCGAGGTTCCAACGCCGTCCCCCGACGCCGCGCGCGCCCCCGCGGCCGCCCCCCCGGCGAACTCCTCCGTCGCGCTCGCCGCCAGCGTCGCCGAAACCCAGTTCAACGTCTCCGTCGAATCCTCCGGCCTCGACCTGAAAAGCCTCCTCGGCGTCATCGCTGTCCTCGGCGTGTTGGCCATGCTGGTGATCGCGCTGAAGATCCCCCGGGTTTCGCGGTAGGGTGGGGGGATGGCGGATGTAAGGGCACGTACGGATGGGCGGGGATGAGTAAAAGAATAAGTGGCTGTACCTGATATTCCTGGTATTCCTCGAATAGTAGGAGCGATACGTATTATGAAGAAAGCCTTCGAAGTACCCGCCACCATTGTATTTCTTTCGCTCACTTTCGCCATACCGGTAGCTTACTCCGCTCCAGTGATGGAGAGCATGCGCGAAAGACTGACGAGGAACTCATCAGTATGGCCGAAGCGCTGTATCGTGCCCGCGAGACAACGTTGGAAAAGGGAAGTCAGATAGGCGATTCCTCGAATTTGGCGGAGCAATTGGAATCCGTCAAGATCATTGAGAGTGAATTGCTGCGGCGAGGCACGGAGATTTTACCTGCGGTTGAACGGATGCTGTGGGATTCCACAAGACTCGACCTCTATAGGGCACGCCTGATCTTCAGTCTGAAGGAAATTGATGGAGTCGAAATAGACCAGTTCCTCGTACGCGTATCATTCGCAGATCACGGCTCGGTCGGCGCGGCACAAGGCAGGCTAGATGTGATCGGCGCCGCACGGAACGCATTGATCTGGCGTGGGACGCACGGAAAGAGTATCGGCGTGCCATTGTCCCCTGAACATCTGAATACCCTGTTAGTTACTGTCAGGGAAGGGAACAACTCGGATGCAATGAATGCGGCTGCCCTTCTGGCGGCGTTTACAGAAAACATTCCCGAAACACGCATAAAACCAGTCGTCGAACGATTGATTCGGGTCCAAGAAGACCATTCTGATATGGGCGCCGATGTTACGTCAAGTATCAGCAACTATGACAAGATTCTTGGAATGCATGTCGGGATTTTTCAGAGCTTTGGTGTAGCGGCCCAACCCTATCTGCGAGAGGCGTTAATCGACAGCGAAGTTGGTGGCGAGGCGGCCAAATGGCTCACGCTGGCCTTGGGGTTTGCTGGTGATAGGTCCGTAGCCGAAGACGTCCGAGCAATCGCTAACAATCCAAATGAGACAGTTGAGGTAAGGTGTATAGCGATTGGAAGTTATTCTGCGGCAGCCGGGACGGATGCCCTGCCTCAATTGGAAGAATGGAAAAAGGACACCACGATTGTCGTAAGTGAAATGCATGGCTGGGAGACGCGCCCAATTGCCCTGACAGCCAACGAAAAATGGCTTCAACTCCGCCAGTTTGGCGAGACTCGGTAAAGAAAAACCTGATTATAGTGTGGGTTGCCTTACGGCATTGTAATTGAGTTAATGCCCTCCCTGGATAGATTCTAAGGGCTCTGACCAGATTAATGTTGCCAAGCATAGATCCGATTCATCCCCGGAATGACTTTACATAGACAAGCTATCGGGGCAAAAAGATCAGGACGCTAGCACTACACCAATACGGGAACTTGGTAAATTCAAATTGATCAAATACCTAAGTCTATAGTCACCACTGTAGTCCCTATGTGCTATGAAGAATGGACCGGCGCGGCGAGCGGCGCTTCCGCGTCGGTGAATGTCACGATGGACGAGGACAAGTCCGTGAACGCGGTGTTCTACCAGACCACGCTGACGGTGACGAAAACGGGGGAGGGGCAAGTGACGGCCGACCCCTACGGCGCCACGCAGACCCCCACCTTCTCCGAGGACTATGAACCCGGCGAGACCGTGACGCTGACGGCGGTCCCGGCGGCGGGCTGGGGCTTCAAGGAATGGACGGGCGCGGCGAGCGGCGCTTCCGCGTCGGTGAATGTCACGATGGACGAGGACAAGTCCGTGAACGCCGTGTTCTACCAGACCACGCTGACGGTGACGAAGTCGGGGGAGGGCCAGGTGACGGCCGACCCCTACGGCGCCACACAGACTCCCACCTTCTCCGAGGACTATGAGCCCGGCGAGACCGTGACGCTGACGGCGGTCCCGGCGGCGGGCTGGGCCTTCCGGGAGTGGTCGGGGGCGGCGATCGGGGGCGCGCTTTCGGCGAATGTCACCATGACGGCGGACAAATCCGTCAACGCCATCTTTGAGCAGCTCCAGCTGACGGTGAGCAAGGTGGGCGAGGGGACGGTGACGCCGCCGGGCGGCGGGGAGACGCTCCCGCACACGATCACCTACGGGAGCCCGCAGACCGTCGGCCTCACGGCCAGCCCCGCGGCCGGCTGGGGCTTCAAGGAGTGGACCGGCGACGCCAGCGGCGAGAACCCGAGCACGAGCGTCGTGGTGGACGGCTCCCGGGCCGTGACCGCGGTGTTCGCGCAGGTCGAGCTTACGGTGGACAAGGAGGGCGAGGGCACGGTGAGCGTAAGCCCGCCGGGCGGCGCGCAGACGCTGCCGTTTACGGGAACGTACCCGTATGGCGAAGGGACCGTGTCACTTACCGCATCTCCAAGCACAAACTGGTTTTTTGATCGATGGGATGGAGATGTGCCGGAGGCCATAAACGGTGATGAGAACATCGATGTTAATTGCAAGCAAGATCGCAACGTTAGTGCTGTATTCACTGAATGTGAAGTGGATATTGCACTTATGGCGATACGCTTTACGGATACGGCGGCGGTTCGCGCCTATCCTTCCGAGGAGCTGTTGAACAACGGGCTTCACTACGATATGTTCGGCACTAACAACGGACCCATTGCTCCAGTTCGATACGGATTCGGCGCGAAGCCCACGTTGTATGCCGAGTTCTGGATAGAATCTACGGATTGTACGGAATTGTTGATTCGCGCTAAGGCGGGGGCGACGGTTCTGGGGCAAACAGTCAAGAGTGTTGGGGCTCCCCCGAATCTTATTTCGGTTGATAATCTTGGAGGTACAATTGAGATACCCGGCCACGACAAGGTCGGCGGGCACGATACCACGGTGACCTTTCAGTATTCTACTGACAACGGTTCTACTTGGCGTGGGATTGGTAGTGGTGGCCCGACAGAGTGGTATGTAATGCCCGATGAGGATTCGCATGGAGAAATACCTTTTGATTTGACGCTTGACAAGAATGTCCAATGGGCCGATGGGCTTGAAGATATAGATGATGTAGCCGAAGCTATTTGCAACGGTATTGCTGCCGAAGTTAACTATGATCCAACAGAATTAACTCCAACAGGTCACATTCTTACGGTATATTCCATTGGAAAGGCTCAGTGTGAAGCGAATGCCATGCTCATGGAACACCACTGCAAGGTCGCTGGAATTTCCGCAAGTCTCGCCTATCTGTGGGGCGGCTCAAGTCCGAGTCTTATGGAACAATATGTGTATAAAGGTTGGCTTGGGCCTACTTTTAGAACCACCGCAGCAGCCAATGGTTCGGCGCAAGCGAACCCGCACTTTTTATTTCACGTGCTTACGACAGTTGGTGGCATATACTATGATCCATCCTATGGTACTACGGGACTGACATCTTTTGACGAAATCATGCCGCCGTACTCTATTGGAGCGGGCGGCAGTGTCAGTATTCCACCGGCGGCGGGAGAAACGGCGTATTCTCCTTCGCAGCAACTTGGATCGGGATTTCCAGCGTCTTCTCGTGAAATTACTTGGGTTTGTCCTCATTAATACCTACGTGGTCAAATGTTTACAGGACACTATACTTGGAGACAAAAAGATATGTATTTACAAGCAAGGTCCTTCCTGCTCCTTCTTACGGCGACAACTGTGGTTGGAACCTCCTTGGTTCGGGCACAGGAACATGAGTCGGACCGGGTTGTGGTCCGTGAGGTCGGTGTTACGGACTATGATGCAGAACAGATGGCACTAGAGGGTGAAGGGCCACGATACGTGGCCCTGAATCAGGAACGGCTATTTGGAAAGCTAGGGTTTTCGTATGACAAGCGCGTCGTCGAGGCGCGTGGCGTCTCATACATAGCGCACGGTACGCCCAAAAGTTACTATAATGTGTCCCTTGCCGTGCATACATCGCTCGATGCGGCCCGGAGAAGCTTAAGGAAAGTAGCACGGACTTTTCCTTTGGGCGCGGAAATCAAGTCCGGCGGAGTAGGTTCAGAGTATGCGATCATATCGGGGGACGACGGAGGCACCGTTCTGCTGCGAGAGTATAATATAACGATTTACTTTTCGTATAAAGGAGATTCAGCCCTACTGGAGCAGGTCGCCGATACGGTCGCGGGCATTATTCGCAATGACAGGGCGGTTGCCGAAGTAGGTGTTATGGATGAGGATGTGAGGGTTCAAAGTTACACGATTCATGAGGCCGACGGACAAGAAGGGGCTGGAATATACATGCTGAAGCCTATTTTAAGAGGCTTTGAAAGCAGCAGAGGATTGGCTTTCGGTGCGGGCCAAGCAGGAAACACTATAAGCAGCCGAGGCTACCAATTGACTCATGAGCGGGAGGAAGGCGTGGATGAAATACTAATTGACTTGCGTGGAAATGAGAAGCCGGATTCACTCTCCCTTTACATCGCAAACGAAGACAATATTTACATAACTGAAAAAGTTCAAGTGGCTTCAACGCCTTGATGCGGCACCATACCTGCTATTACGCAACAACACCCTCAACTTCGACGCATTCGCTTCCCTGGTGGACCGGTCAAAATCCGTCAACGCCATCTTC